>CAIKYI010000607.1 GCA_903831545.1 uncultured Methylobacter sp.
CTTTTAGTCCAAAGGGGGGCTTGTATATCCCCTCTTTTAGTCCAAAGGGGGGCTTGTATATCCCCCCTTTTAGTCCAAAGGGGGGCTTGTATATCCCCCCTTTTAGTCGAAACCGGGGGATGAAGAGCCGCCTTTGCAGAACAAACCGGGGGTTGGCTATCCTCTATGGTTGAACGGGTTGGTAGTGGCGCGTCTGAAATATTGGGTTTGGCCCATTCCTGATGGTTTTTATTGATGCCGATGCCTTTTTTGTAAGTGCTGGTATCCCGGATTAATACGCGCTTTATAATTAACTTCCTGACAGTTTTACCGACATGGTTTTTCTCCATGCCGGTCATTAGTGCCAACGTTGAGTTGCCCATGGTGGCTGATTTTTTGTGGTAGCCGTCAGTCTTACGGATGACCGCCAAAACGATCTTGTATTCATAGGCCGAGAATTTATAAAGCATGACGGCTTCCAGTAACTCATTGACCAGAGGGGTGAAGCCGTCTTGCATTTGGGGGGAGTTCATACCGGTTGGGAGGCGTTAGTTATTGCCGGGTAATTTGGCCTGGCGGCGAATCAGTAAACGATTTTCCAGTACGCTGATATCGTTATTTAACAAATCGGCATTAATGCCGAAAATGGCTTCAATATCGAGTGCCTTATCAACGCTAATCGGGCGTTTGTTGGAAACCCATTGCTGTACCATGGTTTGACCAACACCGATTTTTTTACCGAAGGCGGCCTGTGACATTTTTTCTTTATCGAGATAATCTTGTAATGCTGGCATGTTGTTGACCCGGTTAACAAGTTATAGACACCCTTAACAAACTAGCATGGATAGTTAGATTAATCAAGGGTCGTTTTATGGTTAATAAGTCACTATTGATTTATTAATCAACAGCATTGATAATTGTCAACAAATAGCAATGATGTTAATTTATCCAGGCAGGTAACGATATGATAAAAAAACGACGTGACTTGACCGAATGCGAAGTCATGCATCTGGAACGCTTGCGCAAACTGTGGAGCGAAAAAAAAGGGCCTTTGCAATTAACCCAGGAACTGGCCGGCCTGGCTTGTGGCTGGAACGGGCAATCGGCTTTTTCCCAATATGTGGGCGGCATCGTGCCGCTCAATATCGAAGCGGTGTTACGTTTGGCCAAGGTGTTGCAAGTGCATCCGGCGGAAATTATGCCGGAGATCACCGAACTGTTGCCGGCGGCACCGGGCGAGGCGATCGTTGTCAGCCCTCAGGATATGGAGGCGTTGGCCTTGGCTCGCTTGATACTGGCGCTACCGGACAAGCAACGGCTCGCGCTCAGGAATGTCGCCAAGGCGTTTACTTATACGCCGGCACAACCGAAAACGGAATAAAGCGCCGGTAACGACGTTGACCGGTCGCCGGCTCGGCACACAAGTGCAAAAATGGCAGGCAAACAGCAGTGCTAATGTCGTAAATCGGGGTTACTACACGCGATAACTGAAGTAGGCTAGCGTAGGTGTCAACGGGGGGCCGGGCAAAAGTGAACGCCAAGCGCTTGATTTTATTGAACTGTCTGAAAGAGTACCGGATTAGTAATCCGGTACTCTATACCAACAGCCAGTGTGCTTTTGCCAATGAATACAACGTATTGGCCGGTGTTTGCCAAAGCCGTTGTCAGGGGCTGTCGTAACTTTGTCTCAAGTCGGGGGAGTGGCTGTTTTTTGCGCCAAAACAGCGACTCTACCCCCTGTTGGCAAACTGGCATTTTCTGCAAATGCTTGCAAATGGTTGCTGGATAAGTGCGCATAACGCATCACCATGGTTAAATCGGCCCAGCCACCCAATTCTTTCAGAATATGTAACGGCGTGCCGTTTTGGACATGCCAACTGGCCCAGGTGTGGCGTAAGTCATGCCAGCGAAAATCGGTGATACCGGCCCGCAGCAAGGCTTTACGCCAGGCGTTATTATTGGCGCGGGTAATCGGTGCCCCGGCATAAGTAAACACAAAACTGTCATGCTTGCCTAATTGCGCTTTAATCACTGTCAGGGCCTCGGCCCCCAACGGCACCGCAATGGCTTTTTCGGCCTTGGCCTGGTCGGCATGAATCCACGCACAGCGGCGTTGCATATCCAGTTGTGACCATTGCAAGCCCACCACATTGGCTTCCCGCAAACCGGTTGCCAGGGTAAAACGCATCATGGCCGCCAAGTGCTCGGGTAATTCGGCCAGCAAGCGCTCGGCCTCGTCGTGCGAGAGCCAACGCAGACGGGTTTTGGCTTCAGGCAATAACTTAATCACCGGTACCGTATCCAGCCAATCCCATTCATCCCTGGCGCAATTCAGCAGCGCCCGCAACAAGCCGAGTACCCGGTTAACCGTGGCATTACTGGCCCCGCTGTTCAGCTTGGCCTGTTTGATGCGGTCAATTAACGCCTTGTTGATGTCATTCAGATGTTTATGGTTCAAATGCGAGTTAAGCCAACGAAAATGGCCTTTGTCATCGTCCAGGCTTTTCTTGTGGCTACGCTCGGCCAACCAGCGCAGCACCGCTTCCTGCCAGGTATAACGCGGTTTGCTGTCCAGATGTTTCATACGCCACGCCTCGGCTTTCAGCTGGTCGTGCAGTTCCTGGGCATCCTGCTTTATTTGAGTCCCAGCAGAGCGTTGTATTCTTTCGCCGTTTGCCGTGGTAATTTGAATCCACCAGATGTCTTTGCGTTTGTAGATTGACATGCTTCACTCCCTCCCTTTGTGCTTAAGCCGCCCTCAATCACGCGCAAGATCTGGCCACGCTCGGGATAACGACCACTGACCCAATCGGCCAGATGTTCTTTGATAAAGACCCAGCGTTTGCCGGTCTTGCGCCCCGGTATCTCACCATTACCGGCTTTACGGCGTAACACCTCGGCATTCATGATAAGAAACTGTGCGGCCTGTTTGAGATTTAGCGTTTCCATAACGTGTCCTGATAAATTTTCCCGCCGGTTAACCCCGTCGTTAGTGCCACTATACAAAAGGATGAACCGGCAAAAAACTAAACATCACCACCCGCAACAAGAAGGCGGTGCAGCCGTACCGAATGCTCGATAGCAACGGTGACGATTGATCCTTGGCTTTTAGTGTTTTATACGACCCCTCTTTATTTTATCTTGTTTTACCTGTTTTTGAGGTGATGAATTACCGAGCTTGTTGAGAAGATCAAGGTCGTTAAGTTGACATTTTTATTCAATGTCGTTATATCAGTAAAAATAGTGGTTTTTTAGATATTCATAGCGAATATTAGCAAAGGATGATTTGTTGTATTTCCTGCCTTGAATAGGCTTATCCACAAGTGTTTTTTTTGGGGTACATCCTTTTTTATTTTAAACCTTGTTTTAAACCTTGTTTTAAAGGCGGCGCAGGCCACGAATAAAAGGGCCTGTAGAGGACATAAAGGGAGTAAAAGATATAATGTGGGGAGTAAAAGATACAATGTAGGGAGTAAAAGATACAGATAAGGGGAGTAAAAGATACATAAGGGGAATTTATTTATAGACTTTCCTTTTATCTGTGGATAAACTGGTATTTTTGGTAGTTGATATGGCAAGTAATTCACTGATAACCAAGGGTAACGATCTCATACAAGCTAGTTATACCCTGTCCCTATCTGAAACCAGAGTAATACTTCTATGTTTATCAAAGATTGACTCAAGAAAAGCGCTGCCGACAAATCTTGAGTTTATGATTTCTGCTGCTGATTTCCACGATGA
>CAIKYI010000608.1 GCA_903831545.1 uncultured Methylobacter sp.
CCGCAGGCAACTTCAAAGTAAACGTTCAGCTCCCCTCTTTGAAAAAGGGGGTTAGTGGAGATTTCGTTAGGTAAATCCCCACTTCAATCCCCCCCTTTATAAAAAGGATGTGAACATTTACAGTTCTAACCTTTTTTATACAGCCATTGCTAATTTTTTACGGCCAAAGCCTGTCAATCCGAGCACTCCGCTGCCGAATAGCCAAAATGCCGCAGGCACAGGTACTGCTGACACAGGCGCCAGATTAAAGGTCCCGACCACAGAAGTGTTTGCCCCCACGAGAGTTGACCAAAGCCCCGTCCATTTCAAATCACCGCTCAACAAAAGCTCGCCGCTTACATTCAACGATTCCGAGACATTGTCCAGTTTCCAGATGTTTTGGTATCCAAAAGCCGTGTCATAAGTACGAATATTCCAGATGCCGGCAGTTTTTAACAAGCTAAAGTCGTAGGGTGTAACGAGTCCTGTGGCTGTTGCATTATTCAACCGCAATGCCCCGCTCAAGCCAATTTGTCCGACCGAGGTGTTGCCGGAATCCATGGAGGTCGCTTGCTCAGTTCGACCAAAGGTTCCTGAAGCCGGATGACTTATCGTCGTGATATTGGTGTTTACCAAAAACGACAAGGGACCGGTGCTGCCAGTATCAGAAAGCGTTGTGCCGCCGGTAGTGGCTCCGTCGATGCCGAGTAAATTGTCGCTAGCCCCCCAATATTTTTTCACAGTATCACCATAAGAATTAGATGCCGCAAACCCGGTATTGTCGAAGGTGAAGAAGGAATTGCCGCTAACAATCGAAGCGTTAGCGGTTACAGGGGCCAATAAGCCTGTCAATACGATCGCGCCGGCTGCCGCCAATTTGAAGCTGTGTTTTTTAAAATTTGTCATTTTTTTCTCAATTGATTAAGGTTAAAGTTAAACTCCACGACACAGGTCTTCAACCGTCCAGTGAATAGCACGGTTTAAGCGATACCCGCTTACGCGGTTACTGTAGCTGTAACTTGAAGGCAACCCAGCTGTCTTGGAATAATCAAGACCTGTGGCTTTCCGAATCCGTCTTGCGGCGGGAGTGGCGGGAGTGTCGAAATCCTTTCGACGTCACTCTGGTCCGTGAGTGAAAAATCCTGATATTTTTCCGGTTCTGTAAGAATTAATTTGGTATGGCGTAGCGCTCAATTTCTGTAAGAATTAATTTGGTATGGCGTAGCGCTCAATATCTTATCGACGCCGTGACAAACAAAGAACGACCCGCAGCAGGCGCTACACGACCGTCAAAGTAATCGTAAGCTTCAAAATAACGCTCATTGGTCAAATTCTTTACCGTGGTTGCGAGCTTGAAATTCTTGGCTTCATAGGCGATGGCCGCGTCAAAGTTATGGTAGCCATTGCTTTTAAAGCGATTGTCGTTTGACAAAAAAGCGCCTGACTGTAAATAAACGCCGGAGCCAATAGTTAACCCCTTAAGCGCTGCTTCCGGAAATCGGTAGTTTGTCCAGAATCGACCTGAGTTTTCGGGCACCATAGCCAAGCGGTTACCTTCTGGAACACCTGCCTTGTTGTCGGTAAATCTGGCCTCGGTATGGGCGTAACTACCTAAAAAACGTAATGAATCGGTGGACTGCCAGACTAACTCTGCCTCAAAACCGCGTGAACGCTGCTGGCCGGCGGCAATAGAGCGGCGCTGCAAATCGCTGGTGTCCGTCACCGCAACATTAGTTCGGTCAATCTGATAAACAGCAAGTTGACCTGATAATTGGTGGGAGATATCGAACTTCAAACCACCTTCGATATGCCTGGATAGTGCCGGAACAGGCGCGCCAACGAAGTTAAGAAACGGCTGTCCGCGCATGCCTTCGCTGTAACTGGCAAACAAAGACACTTGATTGGTGACATCAACAACACCGCCTATACGCGGCAATAATTTCAACTCATCCGTTTGAGCGGCAACACCGGTCGATGTGTTTTTAAAACCGATGCCGACATTCCCCAGCCTCATACTCGACAACAAATGGAATCGGTCATAAAGCGTACTTTGTAGTTGCGCATAGCCGCCGTAGGTGGTGTTTTTAACGAACTGATTAGTGATGCCCTGCCCTGCTTTAGCGTAAGCCTCAGTAAATTGAGGAGCGTTCAGGCTTACCGAGCCCACCCCAAATCCGGTTGGTCCTAAATCGCCGTCGATAAAGCCTTCATCCTTGAGTTCGCTGTGGTCAGCACCCACTAAAACGGTATTTTTTATAGATCCAACAGTAAACTTAGCCACAGCATTACCCATAAAACTAAGCTCTTGCTGGCGTTGAAAAAGTTCAGCGTTGGCAAGAGCCCAAGTTGAAGGCGCGAAGGCTGGCCGATCGGCTTGAAAACCATCAGCGCCAACCAACGACTGAACCTTTTGGTCGAACTCAGAATGGGCATAACGCGCCTTAAAATTGAATGTCCAGATAGTACTTAGTTTATGGTCCAGCGATAGCCAAACCGCGTCAGAATTTGAATAACTATCCGGGATACCTTGGGGGCCGATGAATGTTTTCGGCCTGACATTAAATGTTCCCGCGACAGTGCCGCTAGCCGGCAACCCTTGATAATCCTGTTGTTGCCACCGCGATACCTTGCCCTGTAAGGTCAAGGTCGTTGCGTCATTGTTGGTAAGCATTAAGGTAGGATTAATGTTGAAGCGGTCGGTGTTAAGATCATCAATCGGACTTCCTGAGTTAGTATACTCGCCGGTAATTCGAAACAGCGCGTTGCGCGTTAGTGGCTGATTCAAGTCAACAAAAGGCTGATAAAAACTGTAGTTGCCGAGCCTCATACCCAGCTCACCGAACGCCTTGGGTTTGGGTAGCTTGGAGACAAGATTGACTAAACCACCAACGGGAGACCCTGAACCTCCGCTATAAAACTCGGCATTCGAGCCTTTTAAAACTTCGATTCGTTCGATATTGACGGTACTTTCCCGATCGCCAGGATTGTAATACTGGGTAAATCCGTCAAGCAGCTGTTCCGAAGAAAATCCACGGATTATGGTTCCTTCAGCAACTGGCGTATAAAGTACATTGCGTACAATTACGCCACTGGCATTACGGAGACTATCACTAACGGTAATGTTTTGCTGATCGTCCATCACCGTATGCGGAATGACTTGAATGGATTGAGGAATCTTTTTAATTGGCGTATCTGTTTTAGTTGCAGTCAATGTATTGATAACCTGATAGGAGACCAAATCCACTTCAGCCACTCCAGGCACAGTTATCGTTTCCAAAATTACAGGCACCTGTTTTGATTTATCCTCCACCCCAGGCTTCTTGTAATCCTGTTTAAACTCCTCATTTACACCAGACTCTCCTCGCCGTTCCAATGTCACTGTATGGTCATCTACAAATCGAAAAGTCACTCCGCTGTCTTTCAATAATAAATTTAACGCCTGAACTGGGGCCATGCTTCCAACTAAACCTTTGACATTAATGCCCCTGACTAAATCGGCATTGAAAATAAGTTCCAAGTCAGAATCGGCAGCAAATTGCATCAAAGCATTATTGAGCGACTGGGCGGCAATATTGTAGTTATGGGTCAAGCCATTAGAAAGTGCCGGGTCACTCATCAATGAACCGCACACAGCCGTTAGAACCAGAAACCATAGCGTCACATCAAACCTGCCATTAAGCCGGCGGCAATTATCAGTGGTGGCAGTTACTGGGTGCATTGCCCGCTCACCTGAAATGATGTCAATTTTTTTAACCGCTGAATGCCGATAGCGTTGTTCAATATATTTCCTACTCTTTAAAAAAATTACTCTCTTCTTAAGTAAGCCGTTTAACAACGACAAATGAACACCAAAAAGTGAAAATATTTTTTTATTTTTATGAGAAATACAAACATATAAATATAAGCAAATATTATCAATAAGTTATATCTTTGTCGCTTTAGCCTTCAGGTTTTTTCAGGCAAGTTACACGGCGGGGAGTGCGGTTAAGCGAGAATTTGCTAAAGAGATACGCTGTCTCCGGGCATTTGAAAGGGGAAAAACGCTGCCAACAATATTGTTTTTTGTTATTCCAGGACTACCAGCTGGTCAGGTTTTTGCAACGCCCCCCCAGGTGTATTTTTTCACGGATTTACTGATTATAAAACTGGCTTAGAGCGTATACGAAGTATGACTTCTTTGAGCTGGTAACGACCGTCATTTTTTAAAATGACGTTATGGATGGATCACCTGGGGTTCACTTAGCGATGCAGCAATACCCACCAAGGTCCCAAACGGGTTTCTTTCAGGTTTAACACTTTTCTAACCGAACTGAGCACGTCCTCGGGATGTTCAAGAGAAAAAACACCTGTTATTCGAAGATTATTAAGCTTTTCATCTGATAGAAATATACGACCGATGCGGTAGCGACTCAGTTCATTAATGAACTCGCCTAACGTCAGGTCATTGATAAACAAACGTTGATGCTGCCAAGCGGTGATTTGGCTGAGTTCAACTGCTTCGGGTTTTGGCATTTTCTCTCCGGAATGATATTGTAATTGTTGACCTTGTTGTACATTGACAGTGGCAAGTTGCAACTCGGCATCAAATCGAATGCGTATCGCAACGGCATGCTCCTGAACAGTAACACTGACCTCGCCTGGTCGCTGATAAACATCGAAAACAGTGCCCAGAGCCCGAATAGCCAGGCCGTCTGAGTTGACTTCAAAAGGGCGTTTCTCATCCTTGGCAACATTAAATCGGACTTGACCGTGATGCAAGGTTACCTGCCGCAATGAAGCATTAAAATCGACAGAAACGGCAGTATGGGTATTGAGTAGTAAATGACTGCCATCGGACAATTGTATTTCTCTCAGTTCGCCCGTTTTAGTGTGATAGTCACTTAAATAATGGTTTAACATCTGCGATTGGGGGGGGATTTGCAACCGTAGTATCACAATTAACAGCCATACGGCAGCCAAGGCAATTGAATAAACCAGCCAGCGAACAGTCACTCGCTCTCCTACGCGTTTCGACCCAAGCTTTCTCGGACTGATTACAACATTTTCAATTTCCTGCTCGGAATCGTCTTGCTTATTTGCATCAAACGCAGCTCCTTTGCCTGCCAGCACCAACTCGTCGAACAAATTTTCCGCAGCCGCGAAGGCTTCTGAATGCGCATGATCCTGTGCCAGCCAATTTGCAAACGCAACCATTTCCGTTTCGCCAAGATCATCGGAACGCAATCGCACCAGCCAATCGATAGCTTGCTGTTTTAGCATAAAGTTAGATGATTCATAGGAAAAAATTGGCATCACCCGACTCCAGTAGAGTTGAAATTCTTACACTATAAGCCGTGCGATAAGCAGAGATAACCACTGATAAATTGAGAAAATCAATGATTTGCATACTATCTTTCCACCCGTTGTGCGCAATGAGCCAGCGCGAGCGCCAAATGCTTACCTACCATCGATTTTGAAATTCCCATGCGCGCGGCAATTTCCGAATACGTTAATCCATCAATGCCATGTAGCAAAAAAGCAGTACGACAATCTGCCGGAAGATCTTTAAGCGCCGACTGTAACGCGTCCAATCTCTGTCGTGCGATCAAGGTTTGTTCAGGCCCTGCTGTTGCGCTGGGAGTGGTTTCAATACAGCTATCAAACTCTACATCGGAATGATGGCGGTTTCTAACTGTTGTTTTACGATGATAATCAATCGCCAATTGTACAGCGATATGAAAAGCCAGGGCCCGGGCATTATCCGGAGGATTTTCTTTGGCACTCTGATATAACCGCAAATAAGTTTCATGCGTCAAATCGGCGGCGGTTTCCGCACATTTTACCCGTCCCGTGAGAAAAATCCGCAGATCCTGGGCGAGTGTTTCGGTCCAGAACAACATGTTTTCTGAAGAATCTGAAACTTGAGTGACTAAGTGCATAGTAAGTGCAGCCCCTTATAAATGCATCAATGCCGGCATCGAATAAATCCGAGCTAACTCAAATAATACTGTATAGATCCGTCTAAAATTCATAAGCGCAAAATAATCATCATAAAAAATAACCTTTCTGCTCAAAATTA
>CAIKYI010000609.1 GCA_903831545.1 uncultured Methylobacter sp.
AACTCAATAAGACCAGATTTACTGTTATAATCTGCAACGAAAAATCAACGTAGGTTGGGTTAGCGCAAGCGTAACCCAACAACTAACCAGAAAAGTTGGATTATCCTAGCGTTAATCCAACCTACCGTTTTTGCTTCAACAATATTTATTTAAACAGGATTTTATATGATATCTAAAGCACCCAATTTGAAAACGTTGTCCGTTGTGGCGGCAGTCTGTTTACTGACAGCTTGCGGCGGTTCCGAGGAAAGAAAAGCCAAATACATGGAAGAAGGTAAACAGTTATTTACCGCGGGCGATTATGAAAAAGCTCAACTTTCTTTCAAGAACGTTTTACAAATTGATCCTAAAGATGTTGAAGCCCGCTATCAAATGGCAGAAGCTTTAGTTAAAAAGGGAGAAATACAAGCGGCGGTGAGTCAATATCTTGCGGTTATTGGTGAAGACCCCAAGCACATGATGTCGCGCTTAAGAATGGGGCAAATTTATTTGATGGTCAATAATGCTGATGAAGCGGAAAAAATGGCCAAGGAAGTTCAGGCGCTTGATCCTGAAAATGTAGAAGGCCGCGTGTTAATGGCCGGTGTTTTTGTCGTTAAAAATAATACCGATAGCGCTATGACCCAGCTTGATGCAGCGCTTAAAAAACAGCCGGATGATGTACAAGCCAATTTGTTATTGGCTTCGCTTAACGCCAGAACCGGAAAAATTGATCAGGCTATTGATATTTTGCAAAAAAATAGCGAAAAAAATCCGACTAACCCGGCACCGATGCTGATGCTGGCCAAGCTTTATACCGAAACAAAAGCCCTGGATAAAGCACAGCAAGCACTTGAAGCCATAGTAAAAATCGAACCCAAACAACTGGAGCATCGTAAACGTCTGGCTTTATTTTTATTGGCCAGCAATAAAGTAGATAACGCGGAAGAAATATTGCGCACTGCCGTTAAGGAGTTACCCGACGATGCTACCGCAAAATTAACCTTGGTTGATTTTCTGGTCGCCAAAAGAACACCGGAAATTGCGATAACTGAATTGGTTCCGATGATTGAAGAAAGCCCCGACAAATATGATTTGCGCTTTAAGTTGGCAGATCTGGAGTTGGCACAAAAGCATCCGGATGAAGCAGAAAAGACTTTAAAAGAGGTGGTTGAGCTTGATAAGTTGGGGCCTCAATCCATAAAGGCGCGAAATATTCTGGCCCGTTTGTATGTGGTCACCAAACGCCCCGATGAAGCCAAAGCGCTGGTTAAACAAATCATTGAAGAAAATCCCCGAGATGCAGATGCCTTGTCATTGCGCGGCGAGTTTTCTTTGGCAGAACGAAAAATACCTGAAGCGATTGGTGATTTCCGCGCTGTGTTGGTTGATCAACCCCAAAACATTAAAGTGCTTAAATTGTTGAGCTCTGCGCATATGATGAACAATGATGCGGTGCTGGCGCGTGAAAACATGGAAAAGATTGTCGAAATCGCGCCTAAAGATGAAGCTGCACGCCTTGATCTGGCGACTTTGTTACAACAATCGGGTGATACTGATCGAGCCCTGCAACAGATTAATGCCATTTTAAAAGAAAACCCAAACAGCAAGTCAGGTCTGGAAGCTATTTTTAAAGTTCAACTGATTCAAAAGCAGTGGGATAAGGCTCAAGAAACGGCAAAACGCATTCAGGACGCTTTTGCCAAGGAAGGTATGGGATATTTCTTGTCTGGTCTGGCTTATCAGGCTGAAGGTAAAGTCGATAAAAGTTTGCCGGCCTTTGAAAACGCTTTGACCAAACAGCCTGATGCTATCGAGCCTTTGACGCAATTGGTTAAAAGTTATCTGGCGCTTAAGCAGACCGATAATGCGGTTGCCAAACTGAATGAAATTATTAAGCAGCAACCTAAAAATTTGGTCGCCTATAATTTATTGGGCGGGGTTTATTTAAACGACAAAAAGTTTGCTGAAGGAATCAGTGCGTTTAAAAAAGCCATAGCGATTAAACCCGAATGGCCAGTGCCTTATCGCAATATTGCTTTGGCTTATTTTGCGCAATCCAATAAAGACGAAGGGATTAAAGCGTTTCAGGAAGGGATAACCAATACTAAAGGCGCGATGGAACTGGTTAATGATTTGGCTTCAATTTATCAACGCAGCGGCGATCATGAAAAAGCGATAGCGTTGTTTGAAGAAACATACAAACAGCAACCTGATTCGATGGAAGCCTTGAATAATCTGGCCAGTTATTTATCTGATTATGCTAAAGACAGTGCTGGTCTGGAAAGGGCCGCTAAACTTGCGGAACCGTTATCAAAAATGAGCAATCCCAATATGCTGGATACGGCAGGCTGGATTGCTTATAAACAAGGCGCTTTTGCCAGGGCACAAGAATTGTTGCTTAAGGTTGTCGCAATGGATCCGGGTTCTGTGATCAGCAATTATCACTTGGGCATGACTTATTACAAGCAAAATGATAATGCCAAGGCTAAAGAGTATTTGCAAAAAGCGATTGATAAGAAGACCGGGTTTGTTGGCATTGATGTCGCCAGGGAAACTTTGAAAGCTGTTGGTGGCGTTGTTGTTGAGGCCGAGAAGAAGTAGCAGGGAGGTAAGGGACGCCGAGCCCCAGCTCGGCAAAGTTTTTGAATTCTCAACATGACTCAAGACACTAGCCGAGCTGGGGCTCGGCGTTCCTGATCTTAGGCTACTGCTTTAGGTTTGCCTTCAGGAAACTGCATGCTCATGCAATGCAGGCTACCGTATTGATATACCAAAGGACGGCAGGGAATGCCGATAATCTTTCGATTCGGAAAGCAACCGGCTATCCGTTCCAGGGCAACCGCATCCATAGCATCACCATAAGTCGGAACAAGGACGGCATTGTTGATGATTAAAAAGTTGGCATAATTGGCTGGCAGTTGTTGGCCGTCTTCATCGTAAATCGGTTGCGGCAAGGGCAAGGGAACCAGATGATATAAATCATTATCATCAGTTCTAAAACCTTGTAGCTGCGATTCCATGAATTTCAGGCTGTTGTAATGCAGATCTTCGGGGTCTTCACAACTGGTATAGGCAATGGTGTTAGCCGAGCAAAACCGGGCCAGCGAATCTATGTGGGCATCAGTATCATCACCGGTCAGATTTTCCTGATCCAGCCAGAATACCCGTTTTGCACCCAATCGTTGCAGTAATTCCAGTTCTATGTCCTGTTGGCTAAGTCCGTTATTTCTGTTTGGGTTTAACAGGCATTGTTTGGTGGTGAGGATGGTGTTTATGCCATCAGTTTCAACGCTGCCGCCTTCCAGAATAAAATCAATATCTTTATGACTGGAGCCTTTAAACGGTTTTGAATTTAACAGTTTGTGGTTCAGGTCATTGTCGTGGTGATGTGAGTATTTACCGCCCCAGCCATTGAAAAGGAAATTCATGTGTATGATGGCATTGTCTTTTTCTACGCTTAGAAAAACAGTGTCTCTAACCCAGATATCATTAACGGCGGCATGGATGAAATCGATATTGTCGTTGTTACTAATGAGTGCTTGAATGTGCTGCTGATGGCTGTCGTCTCTGCACACAATATGCAGTTTTTGAAATTGGCTGATACTATCGCTAATAACGCTGTAGCTTTGTTCGACGTCATCTATATTGCGACAGTCGCCGGTTGTATGTGGCCAAGCGATTAAAACGGCGGATTGTTTTTCCCATTCTGCTGGAAATCTGTTCATAGTTTATAGTTCCCTGAAGTTGTGAGCTCCGGCTGTGCGCCGAAATCTGAGTGGAGCAATGTTTCTTGCAAACGATCAGTCCTCCTCTTTCCCATGAGGATGTTTTAGTTAAGGTGATATCTTCTTTGTTAAAGTCCAAGATTTACACTTAGCATTTCTTTGGCATGAGCCAGGGTGTTGACGGTGATATTGATGCCGCCCAGCATTCTGGCAACTTCCTCGATTCGTTCTTCGGTCTCCAGTAACCTTACATTGGAGGAAGTTATATCGGTTTGATTGTTCTTTTCAACGTAAAGATGGTGATGCGCTTGTGCAGCGACTTGTGGAAGGTGAGTGACGCACATGACTTGCCGGTTATGGCTTAAGCTGCGCAGTTTTTGTCCGACGATTTCGGCAATGCCTCCGCCTATGCCTGAGTCTACCTCATCAAAAATCAT
>CAIKYI010000610.1 GCA_903831545.1 uncultured Methylobacter sp.
AGCATAACGGTAAAACTATTTCGAGCTGTTGCTATTCTAGCCATGCTCCCAGGCAATGTCAACCCTGGTTCGCATATTATCTAGTATTAATAATATGCGGCCCAATTTATTTAAGTGTAAAACTTTTGTAACGACCAAACAGATAATGAATTTATGAGTGCTTTTCAGCATTAATTGCCCCTTTTGTAAATACTTGGTAAGTGTGAGCGTTATAGAAACAAATGGGTTCGGTTTATAGCGATTTAAACGGTAGCTATATTTTTATTGGTATTTGTCAGCGAAAGCCTATTCGAATTCACTAGCTTGAATGGCCCAAAACGTCCATTCAATTACCATTGTTGCCTGTGAGTGGTTATAATTGCTGGATATAATGTTGATTTGTTGGTATTACTTTGTTTCAGAATGACAGCTTAAAAAATCTCAGGACCAATCGGTGTCATTCCATGGCTATGGATCCTTCGTCCCTCCTATTACGTATTTTGTAGAGGGCTACGTTTTATATAACTTTTAATACGATGGTTAGATGACCCCTTTTCGCAACTTAAAACATTGACATAACTTAAACCCAGAGCGCAAATGAATAAATTTTGTTTTGAGGCAAATGCCAAGTAATGAAGATGCATAAACAGGCACTTTCAAGATTGTTACTGCTTTATATTTTGGGGGGATGTGCCGTTATCGTACTTGTGATTACCTCGCTGGTAAAAAAAGAAGTACAGACTTCCAGATATCAAGCGTATTACCTTTCAGAAATAAGCAAGCAATTAAGTTCGGTACTCAAAGCGGGGCATAGTTCGGCGATCCGTTATCCTGATCACGGTCCTTATGACCAGCGTTTGGGTTATACGTTATTGGCTGACCAGATAACGCGCCTTGAGACCTCTGGATATAGCATTACCAGACAGGCGGCCATTTCCCCGATGATGCGTCGGTTGGTTGATGATTACGGACTGTTTCCGATCTATCAAGAAAAGACTCAGGCAGGACTTCGCATAGTCGATCAAGCTAATCGAACTTTATTCAGTGCTGTTTATCCGGTTCATGGGTATCCCGATTTTAATGCTATTCCGCCACTGGTTTTGAACACCTTGCTGTTTATTGAAAACCGGGAGTTGCTTGATGAAACGCATAAGAATATCAATCCTGCAGTGGAATGGGATCGTCTGGGCTTTGCGGCATTGCAAATGATGGCCAGAAAACTGGGTGCGGATATCAATGTGCCCGGCGGCAGTACTCTGGCTACGCAGCTTGAAAAATACCGCCATTCGCCAGACGGTTATACCAAGTCCATGTTGGAAAAATTGCGGCAAATGGCCAGTGCTTCGATACGCGCTTATTTACTTGGACCGGATACGCTTGAAATGAGGCGGCAAATCGCCCTTGCTTATTTAAATTCCATGCCACTTGCGGCTACGGCAAAACTAGGCGAGGTACACGGTTTGGGTGATGGGCTTTCGGCCTGGTTCGGCACCGATTTTAATGCGGTTAACCAACTTCTTGCAGAGCAGGCCATTAATTCAACTGAACGAATTACTCCGGAGCAGGCT
Organism: uncultured Methylobacter sp.; assembly: GCA_903831545.1. Classification (GTDB taxonomy): domain Bacteria; phylum Pseudomonadota; class Gammaproteobacteria; order Methylococcales; family Methylomonadaceae; genus Methylobacter_A. The sequence continues at coordinate 1,548 of CAIKYI010000610.1, forward strand.
CGAGCCTATCGGCAAGTACTCAGTATTCTGTTGTCGCAACGACGCCCCTCTTATCTCTTGGGGACTGGTTTTGATGCCTTGCAAAATCTAACCGACAGTTATTTGCGTGTGTTGGCCGAGCAGCACGTAATCCCAACAGCATTGCGCGATGCAGCTTTGCAGGCTTCTACGGTTCGACTGACCAGGTCTGAACAAATGCCGGTCAAATTCATGGCTGAACAAAAGACACAGAACGTATTGCGTACCCGGCTTGCGAAATCATTGGGGTTAAAATCGAACTATGAACTGGATCGACTGGATTTAACGGTTAAAACAACGCTTGATTTTAGCAGCCAGCAGGCAGTTACCCATGCGTTGCGGCAGTTGGGCGAACCGGATAAAGCCCGTGCTGCAGGTATTGTCGGCTTTAGAATGCTGAATGAAAATATCGATCTTGCCCCGATAGTTTATAGCCTGATGTTGTTTGAACGCGGCGAAAAAGGTAATCTGCTGCGCATTCAGACAGACAATTATGATCAGCCGCTCGATATTAACGAAGGCATACGGCTTGATCTGGGCTCGACAGCCAAGTTGCGAACAATGGTGCATTACCTTGAACTCGTTACCGAGGCTTATCAGCAATATAAAGGTCAGTCTTCGCTACAGTTAAGTCGGGTTGAAAGTCATCCCCGCGACTTTTTGTCGGCCTGGGTTATCGGCCAGTTGCGCAGTAAACCCAAAATTAATCTGGAAGATCTGCTTAATCAAGCGCTGGATCGACGGTATTCAGCCAGCCCCTACGAGAATTTTTATACCGGGGGCGGCGTTCATCATTTTAATAACTTTACCCCGGATGAAGATCAAAAAATCATGTCAGTGCGTGATGCCTTGCGCGATTCGGTCAATCTGGTGTTCGTTCGGTTAATGCGTGACCTGGTTTATCATCATCTTTACAAGCCGGAAGGTATAGCCAGATGGTTGGAAATTCCTGATGATCCAAGGCGACTTGAGTACCTTGAACAGTTTGCGGACAAGGAAGGGCAGGTTTATTTAAGGCGTTTTTACGATAAATATCATGGCAAGCCCGGCGATGAAATCATGGACTTACTGACCCAGCGGGTTTTTGCCAAGCCGTCACGGTTGACCATGCTTTATGAGGCAATTTATCCGGACGCTGATGTTAAAGCATTAAGCCACTATTTAAATGAACATTTAAGCGCAAGTAGCTTGGCTGCCGAAGATATTGATCAGCTTTTTTATAAATATTCTCCCAGCAATTTTGATTTACAGGATCAGGGTTATATCACCAAAGTTCATCCTCTTGAATTGTGGCTGGTTAGTTATTTGGTTAAACACCCGGATGCCACAAAAACAGAAGTCATAACCGCCAGTGCCGAGCAGCGGCTAAATGTGTATCGCTGGCTGTTTAAGGGCAGCAGAAAGGTTGCCCAGCAGCGGCGCATTATGACCTTGTTGGAGGACGAAGCCTTTAAACAGATACATACCGCCTGGGATCGCCTGGGTTATCCGTTTAGTTCCTTAACGCCTTCTTACGCGACGTCCATCGGTGCCTCGGGTGATAGACCGGCGGCCTTGGCGGAACTCATGGGGATTTTACGTAATGATGGGGCAAAATTGTCGACAGTCAGATTTGATGACTTGCATTTCGCACAAGGGACACCTTACGAAACAGTGTTGGACAAGTCAGCTGAACAAGGTCAGCAAGTACTTGCTCCCGAAATAGCAAAAGTGGCGCGTGGCGCACTGATTGGCGTGGTTGAGGCCGGAACGGCAGGGCGCCTTAAAGGTATCTATAAAGATGCAGCGGGTAAGCCCTTGTCGGTGGGTGGTAAAACCGGAACCGGAGATCATCGTCGGGAAATATGGGGCTCGGGAGGTCGTTTGATTGATTCGGTTTTTGTCAGTCGGGCCGCTACCTTTACGTTTTTCCTGGGAGAGCGTTTTTTTGGTGTAATGACCGCTTATGTCGCGGGGGCAAATGCTGAGAGTTATCACTTTACCAGTTCATTGCCAGTACAAATAATCAAATTTTTGGAACCCACACTGGCGCCTTTGGTAAATAGAGTGCCGGAAGATAGCGCACCGAAGTTACCCGTAGAATAAGTTGTTTTGGAATGGCAATGCATCGCGCAGAGAATAAAAACAATTACTATTTTCGTAAGATTGTTTTTAGTATTTCGCGAGCAATCCGTAACACAAATAATTAATCGTCCCCATTCCTTTAACAAACTCAGTAACAGATGCTTGCCATTTTAGTTCGCTTCTCCATCCGTTTTTACGGCATCGTCATAGCGCTGGCGTTACTGATTTTGCTCTATGGCAGTTATCGCTTTGCCACAGCGGGTCTGGATATTTTTCCCGAGTTTTCGCCCAAACAGGTCATCATTCAAACCGAAGCGCCGGGTTTGTCATCCGAGCAGGTTGAAGTGCTGGTGACCCAGCAAATCGAAATGAACATCAGCGGCTTGATAGGCATGAAATCGGTGCGATCTGAATCCATTCAGGGCTTGTCGATTATTATCGCGACGTTTGTAGAAACCACAGATGTGTATCGTAACCGGCAGTTGATCAGCGAACGCTTGACCAGTTTGTCGGGCCAACTGCCACAAGGCATTATCCCGGTTGCGATACCGTTATCCTCATCTTCCGCGACAGTATTAACCATCGGTTTAAGCAAGGACAACGCGCCGGATTTAATGGTCTTGCGCAGTCTGGTCGACTGGACGATCGTGCCGCGTTTGCGCGCTGTTTCTGGCGTTGCCGATGTGAATGTCTTTGGCGGGGATATTCAACAACTGCAAATTCAGGTTGATCCGTTAAAACTGCATCGCTTTAATCTGACCCTTGAAGATATTATTCAGGCGGCGGCTAAGGCCGGAAACATTCAGGGAGGAGGTTTTATCGAAAATAACAACCAGCGTTTTACGCTACAGGTAACCGGACAACCCGCCACGCCAGAACAATTTGCCAAGATTTTGGTTAAACGGGATCAGGGGCGCAGCGTGACGCTGGGAGAAGTCACCACCATTCAATATGCACCGGAACCGCCGATTGGCGCCGCGCAAATCATGGGTAAGCCCGGCATTGTGATGATGGTAATTGGCCAATACGGTGCCAACACCTTGTCAGTGTCCAGGCAGGTAGAAGAAACGCTGAAAGAGTTCGAGCCACTTTTTGCCAAACAAGGGGTTAACTTTTACTCGCACCTGTTTCGTCCGGCTGATTATATTGAAAAGTCACTAAGCAATTTATCCGGACATTTATTGATCGGCGGCTTGTTTGTGTTGATTATTTTATATCTGTTTTTGTTTAACTTTCGTGCTGCGTTTATTTCTGCGCTTGCTATTCCGGTGTCGTTGACAGGCGCCATTATTGTGCTGCTGGCAACAGGGGTTAATCTCAATATCATGGTACTTGGCGGCTTGGCAATTGCCTTGGGCGAAGTGGTTGATGATGCAATTATCGATACCGAAAACATTTTTCGGCGTTTGCGCGAAAACCGTTTGTCAGAAAAACCGCTGTCGGTTGCCGAGGTGGTTTATAGCGCCTCGCTGGAGGTGCGTAGCTCGGTGGTTTACGCCAGCTTTATCGTTGCGCTGGTTTTTGTGCCGTTGTTAACCTTGAATGGCGTTGCGGGTCGCCTGTTTGCGCCCCTGGGTTATTCCTATATTTTGGCGATTTTAATGTCGTTGCTGGTAGCGCTTACCTTAACACCGGCCTTGTGTTATCTGTTGCTCGGCAACGCCGTTATCACAAATGATGATCCACCGTTGATTAAACGGATCAAGCCCCACTACAAAAGAGTCTTGGGAATAGTTTCCCGGCAGTTTAAACCGATGATTTTCGGCAGTATTATTGTTTGTTTGACAGGTTTGTTGGCTTTTTTTGGGCTTGACAGCAAGTTTTTACCGGAATTACGGGAAGGTCATTACATTATTCATACCAGCAGTATTCCCGGTACCTCGTTGCAGGAATCCATCAGAATCGGGACTAAACTGACCGAACAGTTTATGGCCATTCCGGGCATTCAATCGGTATCGCAATGGGCCGGTCGCGCAGAGCGTGGCGCTGATACTTACGGTAGCCATTATAGCGAGTATGAAGTGCGCCTGGAGTCGATGTCCGGAGCCGGGCAACAGCAGATAAAAGATCGGTTGCGCGCAATTTTGACTAATTTCCCCGGTATTTTATTTGAAACCAACACCTTTTTAACAGAACGGGTCGATGAAACCATTTCGGGTTACACCGCACCGGTAGTGGTTAATATTTATGGCAATGACCTTAATCAGCTTGACGAGAAAGCAAAGGCAGTCGCCCGGATTATGAATGAGCTCATTGGCGTCACCGACGTGCAGTTACGCTCTCCACCGGGTACGCCACTGTTAAAAATCGATCTGAACCTTGACCAGCTTAACTTCTGGGGCGTGATGCCGGCGCAGCTTGTTGATACTTTACAGGCAGCTTACGAAACCCGCATTGTGGGTAAAAATATTCAGGGCAATAAAATTTACAATGTCGCAGTGACCCTTACGCCGGAACTTCGACAGCAACCCGAGTCGATTGCAAAATTGCCGATCAGAACCCAAGACGGGACGATGGTTACCTTGGGGCAACTGGCAGAAATCAGGCATTCGGCCAGTCGCTACAATATTCTGCATCAAGGCTCGCAGCGCCGACAAACCGTGACCGCTAATGTGCTTGACCGGGATCTGGATGAGTTTGTCGCAGAACTCAAAGCACGAGTATTAAATGAGGTTTCTTTCACGGCGGATATTTATCCGGAATTTACCGGTGCGGCGATTGAACAGGGGCGGACGCGCAAGGAATTGATTCTGCATTCTTTACTGGCCGGTTCGGGAGTTTTGGTTTTTATTTATATCGCTATCGGCAGCATCCGTAATATGTTGCTGACCCTTGCCAACCTGCCTTTCGCCTTGATCGGCGGCGTTGCTGCTGTGGTTTTGACTGGCGCGACTTTGTCGGTTGGTTCCGTGGTAGGTTTTGTTACGTTATTTGGCATTACCGTGCGCAACAGCATCATGTTACTGTCGCATTATCGTTATCTGGTCGAAGTCGAGGGTAAAAAGTGGAATTTGGATACTGCCATCCAGGGCGCGCAGGAACGCTTGCCGTCTATCCTGATGACGGCCTTGGTCACCGCCTTGGCCATGTTCCCGATTGCGTTCAATAGCGATAATCCAGGGCGTGAAATTATGGGGCCTATGGCGGCGATTATTATTGGTGGCCTTGCGTCATCATCGTTACTTAACCTCTTATTACTGCCAGCCCTCTTGTTACGCTATGGGAAATTTAACCCTATAAAGCAAGAAGCCCTTTGATGTAGCGAAACTTCTTTGGGAGTAGGTTCGCAGGAGGCGTGTCAGATATTACATGTCCTTCCGCTATGATTTAATGCCTTAAAAGTGGATCTAAGATGCTGATGTTATTTTCTGGCAGCTATCGCTAAACAAGATTAATAAAATCTTATTTAGTATCCTCATCAATCACCATTAGTGTTAATGGGTACTTTGTATCTGGCAATTCCACAGCTATTGTTTTTGATAAAGCATCAGCGAGTGTCGCGGTATCCAGTATCTCTAAATACGCAGTGCCTGCACGAGCCAATAAATGTTTTAAACCGCAACCGGGCAGCATCTGGCAACTTTGCTGGGCAGGATCAAAACACTCTACCCAGTTAAAGTGATTTTCCATGCTGCGAACTACATCACCAATGCTGATTTCCTCCGGGAGGCGCTGTAAGGTTAAGCCGCCACCCTTGCCACGCGTTGTTTTAATAAAGCCTTTGCTGCCCAGTTGGTGAATAATCTTCACCAGATGGTTACGCGAAATATTATAAAAATCAGCTATTTCTGTAATATTGGCTTGCTTGCCCTGAGCCATTGCCAAATAAAGTAATACTCTGAGTGCGTAATCTGTGTAACTGGTAATTTGCATGTTGCTTGCTACCGTGAAAAGAATTATATTGTAACATGTATCAAGAATATACTTTTTAAGGGGATTGTATATTTTAATAACACATTTCTGAAATTATATTTTAAACCTAAATGTATGAGTTTAGATGTAATGTCTAGAAATCGCTGAAAAACTTAGCACCATTTAATGCACAAGCAAGGTTTATTATGTCTATTGTCGATAACGTCACGCCCGGCCAGCAGTCCAGGGCACTCTGGTTAAGCACTGTTGCCTTCATCACCTGTTTTGCAGTGTGGACTATTTTTTCTATTATTGGCCTGCAAATTCAAAAAGACCTGGGTTTAAGTGAGACTGAGTTCGGCTTGCTGGTTGGAACGCCAATTCTTTCAGGGTCGTTAATTCGCTTAATTCTGGGCATCTGGACTGACCAGTACGGTGGCCGTATCGTCTACACCATTGTTATGGTAACGGCGGCTATTGCTACATTCCTGCTGACTACTGTCGACACATACCTTATGTATTTGGTGGCAGCCTTAGGCATAGGAGTTGCCGGTGGCTCATTTGCGGTAGGTATTGCCTATACGTCACGCTGGTTTCCTGCAGGCAAGCAAGGCACTGCGCTGGGGATTTTTGGACTTGGCAATGTTGGTGCTGCGGTGACAAAATTTATCGCACCTTTTGTGATGGTTGCTTTTGGTTGGCATGCCGTAGCGCA
>CAIKYI010000611.1 GCA_903831545.1 uncultured Methylobacter sp.
ATTCGTACCGTCGCTGAAAAACAAATGACGACACGTCTGACGCATGATGGCGACTCTTTATTGGATACGCTGACGAATGACGATCATGGTCAATTAGGCTTTGATAGTTTTCATATTGGCTCTGTCTATAATCAGGCGTACTCAGGTCATTATTTTGTGGTGCAGATTGATAAGGATGTTCATTGTTCGACCTCTTTGCAAAATCAACCCTTAGCACTGCCGCCCGTAACACCCGGACAAACTCTTCTTTATCATCATGCCGACGGCCCAAAACAACAACCGTTGCTGGTTCTTGGACGTGGATTTGAGATAGCAGGGCATCAGGTCAGCATCAGTGTCGCTGAAGATTTAAGCGATATTGACCATGACATTAACTCAATTCGGCTGGCTTATTTAGGCTTGACCTTATTCGTTTTGCTGATTGCTATTGCTCTGCAAAGTAGAGACGTGAAACGAGTCTTGCGGCCATTTAATGATGCCCAGCAACAATTGTCGGATATTGCGAATGGGGAGCGACAACAAATAACGGTCGATGTTCCCGCTGAAATAAAGCCTTTGGTGAATGAATTAAACCGCTTGCTAATATTGGTTATGCGCCGCTTGCAACAGACGCGCACCGCAATCGGTAATCTTGCCCACGCATTAAAGACGCCGCTCGCCATGTTATTCAGGATTGCGGCGCACCCGGTTATAGTCGCTCACCCCGAATTACAGCAACAACTACAAACACAAACGGCTGCGATACATCGTTGTATTGAACGTGAACTCAAACGTGCCCGTATTGCCGGCAATCAACAAACCAATCGGACGTTTAATCCTTATCAGGAATTAACGGCGCTGACGCAATTACTCCAAAACATTTACGCGGAAAAAGATTTGCAAATTAAAGTCATCGCAGCTGATCTGTTAGTGCATTACGATAGGGAAGACTTGTTGGAACTGCTCGGTAACTTGCTCGACAACGCCTGTAAATGGGCAAAACAAAACATCAGCGTCACGATAGCTTTCTCAGATGATCTTGTCATCACTGTCGAAGATGATGGGCCTGGAATTGCTGATCTCGATGCACAAGTGCTTACCCAGCGCGGCTTGCGTTTGGATGAATCGGTACAGGGACATGGTCTGGGCTTGGCGATAGTCCGTGATATTGTAGCGTTTTATAATGGTTCTTTACATCTCGATCGTAGCACACAATTAGGCGGTTTTCTTGCCATAGTGCGCTTGCCGATAAATTAATTTTTTTGTCTTTTCTTTGCCTTTTAAGGTTGAATTTATCTTCATCTGTTATTTTGGCTGCGCATCAATAGATAGCGTTCAAGTCTTCCTTGTGCAACGTGGTTGTAAGTTCCTATATATGGAGATGGGTGCTGGAAATATCACAATCTGAACAGCTGGTGTGTAAGTGGGGCTTTCTCTAACATTAAGATATCATTAATTTTTATTACGCTTACTAAGTGCGTGGTACTTTGTAGATTCGCTTTTAACCTTTAAAGGTAAGCAGCAATGTGAATAAAATTTTTATAACACTTGCATTGCTCGCGACTAGTATCGCAGCCAATGCTACCGTTATGTATGGCAGCATCGGTAACTTCGACGTTATCAATGATACAGGTCATGATGCTCATGGGTTTGAAATTGAATACGAAGGTATCGATTCCACTCAAGTTGGATATAGTTGGGATTGGTCTAGATATGGTGTTGGTCAAGTAATTTATTCTTTTGACTTTTTCCAGAAATAGGCCAGGAGTATGTGTGCCGACGACAGGAGGCGCATCATTCGAGATTTACCAGCTTCACTTTTTCAGTTCAGCCCCTCCATTTTTATGGCTATGAATGGAGAATCTGCTGCAAGCCCAAAACCCACCTGGTTAGGGCGTACAATTAATGACAATATCGTCGCTATATTGACCGATTTCTGAATCCATTAAATTGTGTGAACAACTGGTTGCAGTTTAGCTACCGTCAATTGATATTAAAAGGGGGGTAAGTTTTGGCAAAATTGTCGAACTTTATTCTGCCACATTCAATACTATAAAGCGGACGGTCGCCACAGGCCGCTCATAGCCGTTTGGGTGAGGTCACCAACGACTGCTTTGTAGACCTATAGTTCGCAGAATCTGGATTTGGCTGACTGGCCGGTTTGGAGAAGCACGACAGGCCGTTTTGGGTCGGGTGGGGCCGATGGACTTACTTTTTATATAGCTAATTTGAACGACAGCTATCCGGAATTATTTCCGGCACGAAATAAATAGTCACAATCGGCCATAATCTGACATTGGCGACTGGCAGCTTTATGGCAGGCAATTTTGTGATTGGAGCTTATCTGTGTACCAATGACTGACAGTAACGAATAATATCTAGCACCAGATAAAATGCAAATGTAATAAATGACGCACAACTGTCACTAACGCATCTGATCGGTTGTGTTATTCTCCTCCAAGTTGCAATCGAATCTTATCTAGGCAAAAACTGATTGGGAGGTACATTCCAGGTTGTAACGTTTAAATGCCTCAATTATTACAAAACGCAAGTAACAGACTTGTAAACCACGTCACGCGTCTTGAACCATATATAGCTTGCCTGCCAAATACTG
>CAIKYI010000612.1 GCA_903831545.1 uncultured Methylobacter sp.
ATCAATAAAATACATTGCCCTGCAAGGACTTTTAGACTGGCAACCTTGCGCTCTGAACGAAGAAAAATCATGCTTCCCAATCAGATGCTGGGCTGCTAGATGCATCTTGCCGGCATCAAGCGGAATGGGACACCAGGTAACCTGCTTCCGTAATAATGCTGATTTTATAGGCCGATTTAGAATCACATAACGATAAAACCGAGCGATTGCACTGTATCTGGCATGAAAGTCACCAACTGCCCATTGTGCCCAGGTAATCCTGACATCATCAGGTAGATTACTGTTACCTCCCATCATCCAGGCATGGAGCTCACGCTTGGTTTTGGCATCAAAATGAACAACCTGTTCAAGAGCATGCACCCCCGAATCGGTTCTTCCCGCACACTGAACGGTAACCGAATGATTGGCAACCTTGGAGAGAGCTTGCTCAAGCACCTGCTGAACACTGCGTTGACGGGTTTGCCACTGCCATCCGGAAAAGCCACTACCATCATACTCAATCCCTAACACTATACGAGTCATACCAGCGTCTTTGTCTTTAATGTCTGACAACCCATAACCACATAAGAACCATCATTCATGAATGTAAACCTTAAGCCCAACCTCAACCTGATTAAATAAATCCAGCATATCAACATTACTCATACGAATACATCCGTGCGATCCGGGCCCTTCACTCATTAGCCCCTCAGGACACCCATGAATATAAATATATCGCCAGGTCGTATCAACATTTCCATACCGATTTTTGCCTGGTTCAAGCCCCCCCAACCAAAGAATTCTGGATAAGATCCAATCTCGCTCGGGATATTGCGATCCCAACTCGACACTATATATTTCACCTGTTGCACGCCTGCCAACAAAAACAGAATTTAATGGCTGACCGACACCAATTTTAGCCCTGATTTTGTGCCAACCAGAAGGAGTACATTCGCTGCCCCTTAATTCACCAACGCCATTTTTAGCGGTTGAAACCGGATAATGCTTTACGCCGTGGCCATCCTTAACAACAGTCAGCAATTGCCTTACTACACAAACATCCAGATAGTTTTGTGTTTCTCCAACCGGCCTGCTTATCATTGTGGAATCCACTTTTTGGTAATTATTTAGCCACAAAATATCGATCAGGCAATTACTTTTTTTCAAACAAAGCCATTGACTCGACATGCCCTGTCTGTGGAAACATATCCATTACTCCGGCTTTTATCAGCTTATAGCCCAGTTCATTAACCAGTATTCCAGCATCTCGAGCCAGCGTAGAAGGATTACATGACACATAAACAATCTGCTCCGGCTGCCATTTTTTAAAATGCTGCAACACATCGGATGCGCCCGCTCTGGAAGGATCAAGCATGATTTTATTGTATTTTTGATTGGCCCAGGGCTGATCGGAAATATCCTTGCTTAAATCCGCCGCATAAAATTCAACGTTCTCGATGCCATTATGACGGGCATTTTCTTTGGCATGATTGACCAGTGGCTGGTCGCCTTCTACGCCAACTACGCGGCCAGCAAACTTCGCCATGGGTAAGGTAAAATTTCCCAATCCGCAAAATAAATCCAATACCGTGTCATTTTCATTTAAGACTAAAGTCTCTAGCACCCTGTTTATCATTTGCCTGTTAATTTCATAATTAACCTGGGTAAACATGGCCGGTTTAAATTTAAACTCCAGCCCCTGATCCGGCAGCGCATAAGTCGGAATCACTTCCGGTTCGCCGTCCAACGGCACGATGGTATCC
>CAIKYI010000613.1 GCA_903831545.1 uncultured Methylobacter sp.
GGATCGCCGTTCTCGATTTTTCTATAAGTCTTTACAGATATTGCAACACGCGCAGCCATATCTTCTTGACGTATTTTTCGGCGTAATCTTGCAAGTTTGATGTTGCTGCCTAATTGAGACATTTGATTGCAGCAAGATTTTGGCATTCCGCCAATACCAGAACTTCGACTTTTTTCATAAATAGGCACTATAGATCCCCTTAAGTCCAATTAATAGGAACTATAGCACCTAAAATAATACGCATCAACAAATTACATCCTACCCAATATTTTATCGGCAAGTGGTTATATAGGCCTGCCGCCATCAATGTGCTTGTAATGGTTTCTGCGAAGAAGCCAAAATCTACCTGACACAAGCGGATTATCTCTTTGTTGGATATGAATTAGCATCACAGATAATTTGAAAAATTTCAGGCAAAAAAATGACAGCCAAGGCCGCCATAATGCAATTCAGTTATTATTGTTAATACTAGTAATCATCCAGAAGGATAATCGGCTTTCAAGCTAAGGGAGTTAATCTGGTACTGAGGAATGGATGACGTGCTGGGATGTGCCTAAGATCGCTTTAACGATTCAAGAAGTTTTAGACGCACAAAGAAATGCCCCGTTAGTCACCCCACAAGACATTTTTAGTCAAAATTACGGGGAGGAAAAAACTAACACTCTTTGAGAGGGGATTGAGGCTTGGTTTTTAGGGATTGCAGGATTTAGGTCATCATTAAAACTTGGTTGTAATTTTTTGAATCGTCAAAAATATAATGTATTTGCTTTTGATCTTCAGATTGAAAAGGGTAATGTTTAATATGACGACAAATTGATCGTTACGAAATCCCTTTTTTATATTTTTTCTTTTTTTATTCTTTTTTAAGAGCGTTGCAAGCCTTTACAGTCAAGGTCTGTAGAGGACATATAACGACAGATTGATCTTTATATGACGACAAATTGATTGTTTAACAACGACAGATTGATTGTTATATAGCGACAGATTGATCTCATATGACGACAAATTGATTGTTAATAACGACAAGGTAATCTTATTGTCGTTGTTTTTGGGTTTAAGTCGGTGTATAGTTAGACATCATTTATTATCTGTCGTCATATTATTTTGGATAACACTACCACTTATTTAACCGTTGTTAAATCAAACAAAGTTGTCGAAGCGAGTTATATGCTTTCGTTGGTTGAGCAACGGGTTTTACTGGCTTGTATTGCGCAGATTGATTCAACGGCAGTTTTAACCGAAGAATGCCGTTTTGAAATAACAGCGTCAGGTGTGGCTGATTTGGCAGGTCTGGATAATTTGTCGAATACTTATCGGGATCTTAAAAAAGCGTCTGAAAAATTATATGAACGCAGTGTTATTATCGACGATCCTGATCCGGACAATCCAAAAATAACACAACGTAAAACACGCTGGATCAGCAGTATCGATTATGTGCCGGGTGATGGCAAGGTCGTACTGGCTTTTGCTGTTGGTATTATTCCGTATCTTTCGCAATTATCGCGTGAATTTACCAAATACAAGCTCATGCATATTGCCCGATTTGAAAGTGTGTATTCAATTCGTTTATATGAATTGTTGGTGCAATGGAGTTCAGCCGGAGAGCGTGAAATTGAAGTTGATTGGTTCAAACAACAGTTTCAGGTAGGCGACAAATACAGTCGTGTCGTTGATTTGAAAAAAAGGGTTATTGATCCTGCCATTCAGGAAATCAATGAGCATTCCAATTTCTGGGTTAAGTACGGACAACGCAAATCCGGACGCACCATTACTCATTTTCAATTTCAATTCGGTTTGAAAGATCAGCCAAAAATTCTGAAAAAGAACCAGATTACCGATGAGGATATTAATCGCGAAGCCAGACCAGGTGAAACAAAAGCTGCTGTAATTGCTCGCTTATCCGGCAATTCCCTGGCTGATTTTGCCAAACCGGGCGAGTCGTTCGATCAGGCCTTGGCACGCAAAAGAAGTTTGGCTGAGGTTAAAAAAAATTTAAGGTGAGTTAACCATCGCCTTAATGCATCCAAATCATCAATACCGGCCACCGGTTTTGATAAGTCCTGGCAACCGAAAGCAGACCGCGTTTCACAGCGCTATACAACAGATTGGCGGGAACTGGTTTGGGTGAAATGAAAAAGGTCCGGAACCCCAAGACTTTTTACTAAAAAATTGGGCTTATTGCAGTAGATCCAGTATTTCAGCATCAAGACCAAGACTGTCTTTATTTAAATGCATCCTGTTTTATCAAAATACCCGTGCGATAAGAAACCAAGTCAATCCTGGACAATCCAATTGTGTGTAATAAATATTACATATTATCATAATTACATAATTACATAATTACATAATTA
>CAIKYI010000614.1 GCA_903831545.1 uncultured Methylobacter sp.
TTCGCAAGCTCACCCCAACCTACGAGCTCAACGTACGCAGTACGCAGCTTATCACGTTGTATGAAAAACAAGCGCGTAGCCATTGATTTACATGATTAAACAGGAGCGATAATGTCTGACGAAAAAATAAGAGGTTTTTGTAAGGATTGCAATAAGTTTGTAGTTGCGTTTAGGTCAAAGCCTAATCATGTTTTGCATTTGTTGTTATCGATATTCACGCTTGGCTTATGGGTGTTTGTTTGGATAGGGCTATCAATCAAAATAGGCGGATGGAAGTGTTCAGAATGCGGGTCAAAGAGAATTAGCCAAACTACAAGCACGTTCGCCAAAGTGCTACTTATACTGGTAGCATTTTTTGTTATGACGGTTATTATTGGTGCGATTAAACAAAGGTCAGATAAAAAAGCTTTAGCTGGTCAATCTGTTGAAAATACAGTGCAAACTACTAGCGTTCAAACTAAAAAATCTGTCGAAATACCAGTTGAAAAAGCTATTGAAACACCTATCGAAAGCCCAATTGATAAGCTTGCCAAAGACACACCTAGCAATCTAAGCCCCTATGGGGAATTAGCTGAAATGTTCAATTTTGGTAGTAAAAATACCGATTTACAGCGTGAAAATAAGCTAAAAGAAATTACTGGCAAAGTAGTTCAATGGCAGTTACCAGTTTATGAGGTAAAAAGTTCAGGCAATGGGTATAGGATTCAAACAAACACCAGCGTAAAGATCGGAAATAGCAATTCGCCTGTTGGTACTTTTATCAAAGTAACAGCGCGTAACGAAACGGAAAAACGGTTTATTGAAACAATAAAAACGGGCGATACAGTTACGTTCAAGGGCATTATTAAAGATACTACAATGCGTAACATAGAAATAGAGCCAGCTATTTTGGTTTTAGATTCTGCTAATTCAGATACACCTGCACAGCCAGAACCTAAGCAAGCAGTTGATATAGAACAACCCAGCCAAGTAGAGGCACAACAGCAATCAGAACCCAAACCTGCTACTACGACTACAAGCCAAAATAAAACGTGGACTGGTGATTGGGGTAATGGAATTATTGCTACAGTATCTAGCGAACCCTGTCAAAATAGAGAACTGGTAAATCAAGACTACGATTATTTAATGACAGTAACCATACCAGTCGCAAGATTAAAAAGCCCAGATGATGCTTGGCGAGTATTAGGCGATAAAGCGGTAACAATTACGGGTTGTTGGTCTAAAAGAGATTTTAATATGATACACGCCAAGTTGACGCGCAAAAAAGGCAATAAAACTTGGGAACAAGATTTTAAACTCGATGATGGTAATTGGATAAATAGAGCAGACGGTAAGTCACCTGAAACTACAAAACCGCAGTCTGCAAACCCTCTTGATGAAGCTAATGCCAAGATTAATGTTGTTTGGAATGCGACTACAAAACAGATAAGAACCGCTTTATTACCAGAACAACGGGCATGGTTAAAACAACGTGAAAGCGATTGTTCGCTTGTCGTAGAAAAAATAAATTGCATGACAACAATGACCAATCTACGAACTGAGATTCTAAAGCAAAAAATAGCAGTATTGAGTAAGTAACTCGACAATAAGTAAGTGAGTATAAGTTTTCAGATATATGACTGCCAGTCCTTCAAGGACTGGCGGTCATTCATTACCCAAAAACTTTTTCACTGTTACTTATGAACTAAATGTAATTTAATATTTAGAAAAAGTTTTGCAATATTACTACGCTCGCCTTCGTTATCAGCCCATCCTATTTTTCTACCTAACCTAAAAACTATAAAACTTAACTTATGAGCTAATTATGGAAAAGATTGATTTTTTTATGTCTGTATCAGAATCAAATAACGAAGTAGAGCTTAGGCTTGTGCGTTCTGGTAAATCTATCTTGAAATTTATCAATGAAAAACCACCAGCTGTAAAAGTAATGGGCTTCAAGCAGCCTCGATTAAGCGAAGAAAGTTTGCTTGAGTTTGGATTACGAGAGGCAAATGACTATCCTGATGGTCAGTATGGCGCACTCAAGCATTATATTAATTGTCGAGACAAGGAGGTATATGAACATACGCTAGAACTTCGTAAAATTATGCGAAAATTAATTATGGCGACTGAATCAGCTAATGTGGCTAATAAATTACTTAAAAAAATTGAAAAATCCTAACACGATAAGATGTGCTACATAGGATGTGCTGAGGTACGAAGCGCATCGTTCGAGCTACCAATAAACTGGCTCTTCCCGATTTCGTGGGGTAGCCACTAGATGTAGTATGTAGGCGTATGGTGTACATAGAGTGCGACTCGTTGATTTTAGTGTACTTGTCCCTATCGGTGTATAAATTACAACGCACTACATGTAGTATACACCCCACGAAGTCGGGAAGAGCCAA
>CAIKYI010000615.1 GCA_903831545.1 uncultured Methylobacter sp.
CGACAGTGTCGGCAAAATTAGCCGCTCCATATTCAGCACGATTTTCCCCCCTCACACCGTCTTAAAGCTGGTGACGCCCTTGGTTTTGAATACCTGCACGGCGTTGGCTTTTAGCTGGTCATTGCCGGCAAAGCCTTCATCCAGGCAGACAACCCGTTCAGGTTTGGCGTCGGCCATAGCACGAATCAGCTCCAGGTTTAGTTGCCGTTCCAGGCAGATGAACAGTGCGCCACCGGCGATGCTGTGGACTGTCTTGCCTGACATGGTAACAGTTTCAACCGCTGTGGTAATGGGGAACCCGCTTTTGAGAAGGATTTCATAGAGCAGGTCGGCAGGCGTACGGCCATCGCGGATATGGTCGATATGTAATTCAAGCTGCCGCTCCAGTGCAGGTGTATCGTGGGGAAGTGCGGCGTTCCAGGATTTGAAGTTAGATTCGGAAAGTTTGAAGACTTTGAAGCCTAAATCATTTGAACCACGAAACACACGAACGACACGAAAAGAGTCAGAATCTAAACCATTTTCAGGACGTTTAGAATCCAAAGGAAAAGAATCAGAGTCTTTTTCAGTAAACAATCCAGGTTCTTTTAATTTTTCCTTTTCGTGTATTTCGTGTATTTCGTGGTTAATTTTTTTGATTACCCGCCGTACCCGTTCTTTAGTGATGTCGGCGATAGTAGGGTAATCCTTATTTTCTGTAGGCTCTGGGAGTTGGACAAGGATAAATTTACGGTTACCGCCGTCTTGTTTGTTGAGGTCGAGGACTGCGTGAGCGGTGGTACCGGAACCGGCGAAAAAGTCTATAACGAGGTCGTCATTAGATGTAGATGTAGCAAGCTGAAGCATCCGCTCGATCAAACGCTCAGGTTTTGGAGTATCAAAGGATGCGTTACAAAATAACTTGATCATTTACTGCTATTGATATATGCTATCGGCATGCAAACTATATTGGAACAAATTAAAATCAGACATGCCGCATTACTCCCTGTATTGAATGAATCACAGTACAGGATATATTTAGCTTGCGAGGCAAAGGCTATTGGCTGGGGTGGTGTTACAACCGTATCTCAGGCGACAAATTCTTCTCGCAATACTATTTCTTTAGGTTTGAGTGAATTAGTAAAACCGGTGGTGCCAGTCTCTAAGCCAGTCGCGGACGTGGCGGGAGAAAAGAAAGTACGGCTTAGAACAAGGGGAGGTCGGTGTCCTGTGGATGAGGATGTGCGACAGCGCAAGGTTGGCGGTGGTCGTAAGCGGACGTCAGATATCGACACAACGCTTAAAAAAGATTTGGACATGCTACTTGAACCGTTTGCCGCCGGCGATCCCTGCTCACCACTACGTTGGACCTGCAAGAGTGTTTCTGCATTGACCGCTGAATTGGCAAATTTAAACCACAAGACCAGTACGCGAATGGTGCATGAGTTGCTCGTTGAAATGCGCTATACCATGCAGTCAAACCGTAAATGCAAAGAAAGCGGTAGTCATCCCGACCGAAACGATCAGTTTATTTTCATCAATGAACAGGTCAAGCATTTTCAAGAGGTTGGTGAGCCAGTTATTTCGGTTGACACCAAGAAGAAAGAAATTGTGGGTGAATTTGCAAATAAAGGGAGTACATGGAGACCAGAAGGTAACCCAGAAAAAGTTAACACACACGACTTTCCTGATCCCGATAAAGGACGCGCCGCGCCTTACGGCATTTACGATATAGCCAATAATACAGGCTTTGTTAATGTTGGAATAAGCGCCGATACGGCCGAATTTGCAGTAGAAAGCATCCGTCGTTGGTGGTTGAGTATGGGTAAAGAAAGCTATGCCGATGCTACTAAATTGCTGATAACAGCTGACGGTGGGGGGAGTAATGGATCGCGTGTAAGGCTATGGAAAACGGAGTTGCAAAATTTAGCAAATGAAATGAATTTGGAAATATCCGTTAGCCATTTCCCTCCTGGAACAAGTAAATGGAATAAAATCGAACACAGAATGTTTTCATACATAAGCCAGAACTGGCGAGGAAAACCACTCGTAAGCATTGAAACAATAGTTAATCTCATCGGTTCAACAAAAACCAAAAAGGGATTAACGATCCAAACATCAGTTGACACAAAGGAGTATACCAAGGGTATCAAAATTACCGATGCTGAAATAGACTCGCTGTCTCTCGAAAGAGAGGCGTTTCACGGAGAATGGAATTACACACTACGCCCAAATAAAATTGCTCAGTTTATATTGTAACGCATCCTAACCGCCCGGTGGAGCGGGAGGTGCAGACTCAGAGCGGGCAGTGGCTGTTGATGCGGGTTGTGCCCTATTCCATCGGACCCAGGGCGTTTTCAGGCACGATCCTGTCGTTTGTGGATATCAGCGATTTTAAGCGCGCAGAAAAAGCTGCTTCGACATCACAGATCATGGCACAGGTGACGATCGATTCGCTCTCGTCAAACATCTGCGTACTTGATGAGCAGGGGGTGATCATGGTGGTCAACAAGTCCTGGCGTGATTTTTCGATAAATAATCAGGCCGATCTGTTACTGGTTGGAATCGGCATCAACTATCTTGATATCTGTTCCTGCAGCAACGGGGGTGACGA
>CAIKYI010000616.1 GCA_903831545.1 uncultured Methylobacter sp.
CTTTTCCCCTTTCCTTTTTCCTGATAATTATTGACTAACATCTATTTATCTGACAATATTGGTTTTATAAAGATAATTTTTATTTCTACTTCTAATTATCAGGATTAACAGAATTAATACTTCAGATTATCATGCGTTTTCGCAAGCAAAGATTTCAGGGAAGTGAGAATCAGAGCTATTTTAAAACGATTTTTTTTGCCTTGATGTTTTCCTGATCTGTTTTTATAAAGTAAATACCCGAAACATTTCCATTTAAATCAATCCACGATTCTTTTTCACGTATCAATTGTTTTAAACAATTCTTTCCGTTAATATCATTTACTGTAATAGTTATTCCGCCTACAGGAAACTTGTCAAATCCCAGTAACACCTTTCCTGTTGTTGGATTTGGATAAACCGTAAATTCAGAGTTAATCGATACTTGGGCGATTCCGGTAGTGTTTTTTGCCTCCTGGGTAACTGTAATGGTTTGAGGCATATTGCTCGCCGAAACGGTAACAATCGCTGTACGTTGTCCTGCCGAAGCATTTTCCTGGGCAGTAAAAGTTAGGGTTTGATCCCCATTACCAGACGCATAATCGATAGTTAACCAGGTTTGGTCGGAAACGGCAGACCAGGTTACTGTGCTTTTTATGGTTACCAAAGAAGTGCTGTTCGCTTTGGCTTCCATTTTGGTTTCTAATGCACTTAGGGTTAAATCTGGCATTTCAACAATGTTGGTAAAATCTTTCCATTGGTAGGCGGCACGGTAAAGAGTTGCCGTTTTGTATGGTACAAACAGAGTACATCTATCTTTATTAACAGTTAAAAAAACATCATTCGAAGCTTTTAGATCTACCGGAATCGGATTTCCAACAGTAATGGAAGTTAAACCTGTACAACCAAAAAATGGAGCGTCTTTGATCACATTAACCGATGAGGGTATCGAAATTGAAGTCAAGGCAGTACAACCATTAAAAGCCCACACTTCAATATTGCTTACTGATGAAGGAATAGAAAATGAGGTGATTTTCATGCAATTAAAGAAAGCACCATATCCAATTGTTTTAACAGTTTCAGGTATTTTAAAATTACCACTGTAGGTATTTTGGCAATAAAGTAGTATAGTTTTTGTTTTGTTATATAGCACCCCATCGAGATTCAAATAGTTTGGGTTATCACCATCAACGTTTATTGATGTACCATTATAATAGATTTGGTTCCCAATAGTTAAAACAGATGAAGGAATAAAAATGTTTCTTAGATTAATGCAGTTATTAAAAACAGAATTACCGATTGATTGAAGCGAGGGTGGAAGCAAAAAGTTGGTTAAACTCAGACAAGTATTGAACGCAGCATCGCCAATTGATTTAGTGGAAATTGGGAACAGGAAGGAGGTAAGTCTCGAACTTTCAAACCTTATGCCGAATGCAAAAGCATTCTCCGGTATAGTATTAGCAAAATAAACATTTTTGTTTCTGGAAGTTCCTTCATCACCTGAATAAGCGACAATTGTAGCCTCGCTTAAGTCTATATATTCCAATGATGGCATCAGGTCGCGCATGGTTTTAAAGTCACGTGCATCAATGGTTCCCTTCAGGCTTAGGTTGGTTAACGATGCCAAATCATTACCCGAAATTTTGTTCAGCCCACCTGCTGTTACCGCATATATATGAAATTGTTTTATTGTTATCTGTTGTGGAGCAAAGCCAACAGCAGTAAGGGTTACAGTTGCTGCACGTTCAAAGTCTGTAGAATTGTCGGTGGTAAACAGTTTGAGTATTGAGGTACCTGCAATGCCTGAACTAGTACTCAGCTTTAACCACGACTGACTACTCGTAGCTGTCCAATTAGAACTTGATGCAACAGTCACCTGAACCGGGTCTGAAACACCAACTTTGGCATTTAAAAGTAACGTATTGGTAGAAAGAATTAGCCCTTTATATCCATCGGGTAAATGATTGGGGGTTATCTTTATTATGGCGGTTGGAGAGCCATCAAAAATTTGCGAATTCATATTCAAACTTTTTAAATAATAGTATCCATCTGCATACCCATTATATCCCCAGTTGAAATGAAAAAAATCGACATCTTGATATCCATCACAAACAAGGGCGTGTGAATCTCCAGAAGGCAGATTAGTTGTGTAGTATATTGGATGACCAAGACCTAATTCTGATTTTAAAAGAGTAGTCCATTCATTCGTGGTATAATCTTTACAGTTTATGCGCTTGATATTTGGGGAATAGTCGAAAAAATCCACCAACACGCTAGGCAATAAATTGGTTGATGAATTATATGGTCCATACCCCATCCCAGCAGCTACCCCGCAATGATACATTAATGTAGCCACTGCGTTGTTTGATCCTGTCAGACTCTCTGGCATTTGACCCCATTGATAAGTGGTAGCCCCAAAGTCAGCAGATATAATCCCATACTCAGCATAAGGATAAGAATTTGAACCTTTTCCTTTGGTCGGATAATTCCAGTATTTCATAATTTGAGCCATTGTAGTAGCAACGCAGCCAGTCGGATCTTGTCTGCAAAATGGACTTCTATAGTCGGCAGGGCACTTTTCGTTGTAATAACAGCCTTGTCCCCATTTCGTTTTCAAAAGTGGTTCTACGAATATTGAATTTGTTGATGCACTTTTAAGACTTAAATTTTGCCAAGATGCTTTTGTTGAAACATCAGGTTGAAGATTGTTCTTTTTAATGTATTCAATTTCTTTCTTGCGGTTGTCCAACCAGGCAACAAAAGCTTCCGGTTGCTTTTTTTCATTGAAGCTCCCTTCTGTTGAATACCCAAGAATTGGTCGGACACGCTTGTCAGCCGAAACGATAACAAATCCCTTGTTAATGGTGTCATTTAGAATATAGTAAAGCGTATCCTTATTTTCAACGGTCACCTTTACCGAGGTAAATTGGAAGTTTTTTCCTTTGCTTCCTGCCGATTTAAGTGAAAGTTTACCAATGGACCTCAAGTGATGCCCGGCAATGGCTTTTGCCGTATTAATATCAACTGATTGGGCAATTAAAACGCTGCTGATCGAGCATAGAAAAACCGTAAACAATAGTTTAATCTCTGGCTTCATTAAAATAGGTTTAGGACTTCTAAAAATAACATTAAATTTTATTATGACCAACAAAACCAGTATAAACAATAAATAAAGCAGCAATTGCTATGAAACTTGAAATATCTGGCCCAGGCTCATCTGATGAGGCATACCATATCGATAAAGAGGCATTCTGACTAAAATATTTTTTTGTCAAAACAGAAAATGATAGAGTCCTATAAAGAACTATCCCTCAAAAAACTCTTTATTAAAATTCACCAGATACAATCGTTCTGTGGGGCGGGTAAACGCTGTATAAAGCCAGCGTAGAAATTCAATGTTCAGCATCTCTTCAGTCACATATC
>CAIKYI010000617.1 GCA_903831545.1 uncultured Methylobacter sp.
CACTAAATCGGCTTGTTGTTGGGAGTCTAATTGCAGCGGCTTTATCAAAGGATCAAGGTTTTCATTGGCCGCTCCACCTTTATTATAAAAATCTACCACATCTTGTAATTGTGCCAATGAGCCATTGTGCATGTAGGGAGCGGTTAAGCCGACATTGCGCAGTGACGGGGTTTTATAGGACCAGCGATGCGCAGGATTTTGAGTGATTTCATATTGGCCTAAATCACTTGCTTTGGTTTCCGCAACAGATTGTGTGGTAGTCGTGGTCACTTTTGTAAAAATGCCGGGAGCAATTTGTACGCTAGTCATTTCGGGTGCTTTAGACATGGATTGGCTATAACCGATACCGGTATTATGCAGTTTCTGATCGGTGAACAGGGCATTGTTCCCGGTTAAGGTATGGCAGGCAGAACACGCGGCTTTACCGGTAAATAGTTGATAACCACGCTGAGCCGCCGGACTAATGGCGGTTGCATTTTTGCCAAAGTGCCAGCGATCGAATGTCGAGTCAGCGGAGTTAAGAGTGCGTTCATAACTGGCTAAAGCCATGCCTACGGTTTCCATGCTGGCTGGGCGATGGAAGGCTGATTCGAACAGGTTTTTGTAATCCGGGCTATTATAGATTTTTTGAAGTACATGGCCGATTGAGGGGTTTGCCATTTCATTATGCGCCAATAAAGGTCCCCAAGCTTGTTGCTCCAGGCTGGATTCCCGACCGTCATGAAATAATTTTTGGGCGTAAGCGACATTGTAAAGTGTCGGTGCATTGCGGCGCACGCTGCGGCCTTCCACACCAATCGAGGTTGTCAGCTCATTGCTGGTAAATCCTTGCTCAGGGATATGACATAGCGCGCAGGAAACCGTGTTATTGAAGGATAAGCGGCGATCATAAAATAACTTCCGACCCAAACTGATTTTGGCGGCCGATAAGGGATTGTTTGCCGGTACCGGAACAGCAGCCAGTCCTAATTGCAATTTTTTAGTAGCAGCCAGTAAGTCGAGGGCCAAGCCTTTACGGGCAGTAAGCGCTATGGATTGGGTTTGGTAATTTTCTTGCTCGTAATGATCTTTGTTGTCACCGGCTGTATAAAGGCCCGGATTATCGACAGTTGATTTGGAGCTTATAATTAATGTCATGGTTTTGGGTTGATCTTCAGCTAACAGCGTTTTAATGTCGTTAATCAAGGTATCCGGATGTAAAAAAGAGACACTGTAAATGTTGCGAAGTTGCCTGTTTTTATCAATCAGATACACGCGCAAGTTATGTGAAAAGGTACCCGTAAACTGTCCTTGGGCATCATAAATTTTCTGGGTGTTTTGAGGGTAATGCTGGAGGATAGGATTTAATTCACGCTCGGAGCGGGTTGTTAAAAATTGCCATTCCACCCCGCTGCCTTTTAATTCTTCTGCGTAATGACGCATAACATCCGGCGAATCATGTTCCGGGTTAAAGCTTAAGGTCACCAGGCGCAATGACTGAGCCAGTGCCGGTTCTTTTTGCAGGCGTGTTTTGATTTTATGCAAAACCATTGTGGCTAACGGGCAGCCGTTGACATCACTACAGGTAGCGTAAATAAAGCTTAATAATACAATTTTATCGCCTGTCAAATCATACAAAGCCAGGTCTTTATTGTCAGTATTGACGACCTTGCCATCCGCTGCCAAACCTAAGGGGGGTAATTGATAAGTGCCTGATGCAGGAGCGGTAAAGGGAAGATCGCCATAGCCAGGCGCTAAAGCAGGTTGATCGGGTGCCTGGGCGTTATCAGTAGCGCCTGTATGAAAAGAAATACTGCTCAGCAGAAAAGCCAGTCCGAGTATTAGCGATTTTTTGATAGACATAAATGACCTAAATGATGAGCGGAAGTCCCCGTGCATCGGGTTAGCAGTAGCGTAACCCGACGCATTGGAACTGCAAATGCGTCGGGCTACGTTGTCTTGCTACGCTTAATAAGCTAATCCAACCTACAGAACTAAGGTTTTGATGCCAAGTCTGCAGCTTTGGTGACATATAACGAATAAGCCCCAAAGCGCATTTGATGGGCGCGACCTAATTTTTCTTTAGTAAAATCGATGGCAAATTCTTGCGTCAGTTTTTTACCGTCCCACTGATAAGCTTTAAAGAATTGCTCATTATCGTTACCTTTTTTATCCCAGTTAGCCAGTAACGATGAGGTGTAGTAAATACGTTTACCATCCCAACTGGAAGACACCATATTCACTTGAGCACCGATTTTTTGCTCAAAAACTTGATGTGGTTTGAACGGATCTGAAATGTCAAAAGCGCGGGTTTTACCATCCATAAAGGTATTTACCCACAACATTTTGTCATTACTTTGAATGGAAATGTCGACCGGCAAGGGGATTTTGCTTGGTTCACCAATGTCAGCCACTTCTTTGGCTTGCCATTCACCTTTTTTGTCTTCATACAGCAACCAGATTTTTGACGTTAAAGCCGTTGTCGTAAAACAGTAATTATGACCAGTCTCCCATGCACAACGGATTTCCAGGGGAGCACCTGGAACGTCGAAGATTTTTTTCGGTTGTTTGGCATGTAAATCCCATTGCACA
>CAIKYI010000618.1 GCA_903831545.1 uncultured Methylobacter sp.
GGCGAACCCAATAAACTACAAGTCGGTGAGTGGGTGCTGGCGATCGGTTCACCCTTTGGTTTTGAGCAGTCAGTAACAGCGGGTATCGTCAGTGCAAAAGCCCGTAGTCTACCAGGTGGAAATTACGTGCCGTTTATTCAAACCGACGTAGCCATCAATCCGGGTAATTCGGGTGGTCCTTTGTTTAATATGGAAGGTAAAGTCGTAGGAATAAACTCCCAGATTTACAGTCGTACCGGTGGCTTTATGGGGCTTTCGTTCTCCATCCCAATGGATGTAGTGATGAATGTTGTCGACCAGATAAAAACGACAGGTAAAGCTTCGCACGGCTGGCTTGGCGTACAAATTCAGGACGTAACAAGAGAACTGGCTGAAACTTTTGGCATGAAAAAACCGCAAGGTGCTTTGGTTTCCAAAGTATTACCGGGCAGTCCTGCTGAAAAAGCCGAATTGCAGATTGGTGACATCATCACCGAATTTAACGGCCAGCAAATTGAAACGTCTGGCGATTTACCGCCCATGGTTGGCATAACGCCAATCAATGACAAAGCTACCTTAAAAATTATCAGGCAGGGCGAGAATAAAACCATTGAGTTTAAAGTCGGACTGCTACCCGATGAAGTTGATAAATTGGCCGACGCTAAAGCAGCACCAAAAGAACTGCAACATAATCGACTGGGTATTAATGTTATTGATTTAACCAGTGCGCAAAGAGAAGCGCTACAAATCGCCAAGAATGGTGTTGTAGTGCAAGATGTTGCCAAAGGCACTGCCAAAGAGGCAGGGATTCAGCGAGGCGACGTGATTTTACGTATCCAGAGCAATCCTATCCATGATGCCGCTGATTTCGACAATGTCGTCAAAAAACTCCCGGCGGGAAAATCAGTCGCTGTTTTAATCCAACGCCAAGGTAGCCCGGTGTTTTTGGCGCTTAAAGTGGATAAATAATCTATAAAGCAAAGTTATAAAACCTTGATAAAAAGGGCGCTCATTGTTTAGGCGCCCTTTTTTTATACAACAGTTAAAAATATATTTTTCAACCCTCACATTCAATATCATCCAAACTGTATTTAATGCCGCAAATTAAATGCGGTTCAGTTAACAGACCCAAGATAAACAGCTAGTAGAATCAGACTGTACTTAAACCAGATCGGTGGATAAAATGATACAAGCTGAAAAAGCTCTCACTTCGTCGATTAAAACTCAAATATTGATAGAAGTGGCAAGTTATTCAATCGCTAACTATACTCACATTCTAAATAATACTGTCATCTGCCCATCTATCAGGGTCAGTTTTTAACATTACCCGCCAAAAGGATACTGCAAACCCATGCACATACAGCCGGAATACAATAAGGGATTTACCCTGCTTGAGTTGATGGTCACTGTCGCTATTGCTGGTATTCTGGTAGGGATTGCCATTCCCAGTTTTACCTCCATCATCATCAGCACCCGTTTGACCACTTACGCGAATCAACTAGTAACATCTTTAAATTTAGCACGAAGTGAAGCGATAAAACGGGGTATTCAAGTAACAGTTAAACGTAAAGGTCCCAGCGGCTCCCTTTATCAATGGGAATATGGCTGGGACGTATTTGTAGATAGAGATGGAAATAATACCTTCACTGATAATGGTAACTCTACCTTGTGCGAAACAGGCGAAGATTGCTTATTAAAAACTTATGATGCATTACCTGCCGGATACACATTAAGAACAGCCGCCCAAAATTTTACTGGTTATTTACCCAGCGGTTTAAGTTCAAGAGGGCTTCCTGACACTTTTAGATTATGCAATGGTGCTGATACTTCAACATCTCGCTCAATTGCACTTACTACCGCTGGCCGTGCTCGCGTATCAACCGGCACCGCATCTTGTCCATAATTAATTATATGTTGAAGAATGCAACTATGAAAAAAAACACTGGATTTACTTTAATCGAAGTTCTGATAGCTATGCTGGTACTAGCAGTCGGCTTGCTCGGCTTGGCAGGCATGCAAGCAACCAGCCTTAAAAATAATCAAAGTGCTTATAACAGAAGTCGAGCGACACAACTGGCTTATGACCTGGCGGACAGAATGCGTGCCAATGTCGTTGGTAAATCGAGCTATACTGCTATTCTCCCAAGCTCAGCGGCCACACAAACAGATTGTTTAACAGTTACTACAACCTGCACAGTTGCTGATATGGCACAAAATGATCTTTTTGAATGGAATAGTACTGTCAATAGCAGCTTGCCCAGCGGCATAGGCACCATTAGCGTGTCAGGTAGTATCTACACTATTCGCATTACCTGGGATGACGATCAAGATGGCAATGATACCAATAACCCCAATTTTCAAACGAGCTTTCAATTATGAAAACCTATCTTGAAAATCAACAAACCTTACGACAAAACTCTCAATTCACTTGGTTAAGACAACAACGTTTATCAGACATCGACACCTTAGACAAATCCATGATGATTCTGGTGGAAGCCCTATGAAAACAACTAACCGAATCCAGTTTACCAGGACTAAAAAACTGTTACAGCCGCCGCATAAATCAATCAGTCTTTACCAAGCTGGCATGACCCTGATAGAAATGATGATTGCCTTATTGATTGGGGTTTTTTTAATTGGGGGGATTTTGGAGATTTTTATCAATAGTAAACAAACCTACCGAATGCAGGAAGGTCTATCCAGATTACAGGAAAATGGACGCTTTGCGTTGGATTTTTTAGCCGACGATATTCGTATGGCTGGATTCATAGGTTGTAACAACAATGCTTCATTGACTAACACAATCAGTCCAGCTTTCACACCAAACACCTTAAATACCCCAACAGCATTTCTATACAACTTTAGCAAACCCATTGAAGGATTTGAATCAACATCTACTTCAGCCTGGACGCCCACAATAAATGCTGCTATTAGTTCACCACAAGGTGGCTCAGATGTCATTACTATTCGCAGAGCGGCTGACCAAGGTTTTACTGTGATTACGCAAGCCTCAGTGACTGATGGTCTCACGCTAGATACATCTGCCACGACCACCAATTTACAAACAGTTGGCTTTTTAAACTCCTCGGGCACAAACAACTGTACTATCGCGGTGGTTAACAATTGTTCATCGGCCTCTGTCTTTCAGGTCAGCTCAATAACAGGAAGTGTTCTATCGCATAATACAGGCAGTGGTTGCACACCAGATAATTCAACCAACAGTTTGGCAGCAACTTATGTGGGAGGCCAAGTCTTCCCGATCAACACCACCAGTTATTACGTCAACATAAATCCTAATAATAATCTCTCTATTTATCGTAAAATTGGTCTTTCTAGCGCTCAAGAATTAGTTGAAGGCATAGAGCAGATGCAGATTTTATACGGCGAAGATACTGACCAAGATGGTACTCCCAATTATTATGTAACGGCTAATAATGTAGTCAATATGGTCAATGTCGTCAGTATTCGAATCAGTCTGTTAGCCGTTAGCGTTGATGACAACTTAACCGCACAGCCTCTGCCTTACACCTACAATGGCGCTACCACCACACCAACGGACAATAAAATAAGACGGGTTTTCAATACAACCATTGCCGTTCGTAATTAACAAGAGGCAGCCATGAATAATTTTCCAATAATTGTGTCCAGCCCATTTAATGAAATGGCAGCTGAGCACTCTAAAAGTAATACCACCTTATTAAGAAATCAATCAGGCGCTGTGTTAATTATCAGCTTAATCATGTTACTGTTATTAACCTTGATAGCCACAACCGGCATGCAAACCAGTTCGCTGGAAGAAAAAATGGCCGGTAATATTCGCGATAAAAACCTGGCGTTTCAGGCAGCTGAATCAGCACTTAAAGCAGCAGAATCCAGTCTAAGTACGCTTCCATCATTTTCTGCAGCCGGTACCAATGGCTTTTATTCATCAACGTCAACCATACCGACTGCAACTGCCGTTTTGGCTGATGCTTTCTGGACAACAAACTCGGTAGCAACCTCCACCGTTACCGGAACAGCCCTTGGTAACAGTATCGTTACCCCGGTTTATATTATCCAGGATACGGGTATGGTCGCCGATTGCCCCGGAGCCGGGACCGGGACATTAGGTTGCAAATATTATCGCATCACGGCTCGAGCTACCGGCGGTTCGACTAACGCAGTCGTTATTTTACAGTCAATCTATTTGCGCTAAAGTACAGAGCATTGGCTTTTAGATACCTTAATTCTACCGAAACCCTCTCATCGGAGATTATAAATGAATACTTTTACCCACCATTATTATCGTATCGCTAAGGACTTATTGGGTAGATTGCTGCTCATTTTAATACTTGGATTTACTGCCAATACCAGCCATGCCGATATTTCCCAATCGCCGCTATTTCTGACGCTTAACGTAACGCCGATCGTCATGCTGAATATCTCGAAGGATCACCAACTCTATTTTAAAGCCTATGACGATTATTCCGATTTGGATAGTGACGGCACGCCTGATACATCTTACAAAAACAGTATTGACTACTATGGCTATTTCGACAGCTATAAATGTTATAGCTATACCAACAGTCGTTTCGAACCCAGTTCGGTGACATCTACTAAATATTGCTCCGGTCTTTGGAGCGGCAACTTTTTAAATTGGGCCAGCATGACTCGCATTGATACCATCCGTAAAATACTTTATGGCGGTTTACGTTCCATAGACATAGGTGGAGTCTCCTGCACCACTAACACCACAACACGCGTTGTCACTTCA
>CAIKYI010000619.1 GCA_903831545.1 uncultured Methylobacter sp.
CTGCAACTGTATCTGAAAAGGACGAGGATCAATTTCAGCCAGCAAATCACATTGCTTAACCATCTGGCCTTCAGTGAAAATCACTCGCACCAATTCACCGTCAACCCGCGGCTTTACGGTCACGGTTCGTAGTGCCGTAACTGTGCCCAAGCCTTTTAGATAGACCGGAAAATCAGCTTGGGTTACGGTTTCTATCGATACCGCTGACGGCGCATCGGCCTCTTCGAAGCCATGTTGACCCTTACCAGGCACCGACTTACCATCTGGCAATGTTGATGATTGCTGAAAATAAAACCCTACTGCAGCAATAGCCAGCACCAGTAATGAAACGGACAGTACATAAAACTTAAGTCGACTGGCAATAGGCAGTAATGGTGAGTGATTATTTTGACTCATGCGAACAAATGTTAACTAAAGGTTTGAGATCAAATGGCTTGAAGGCCGTTTAGAGATAATTGTACGTTATATTTGTCGAAGCCGCTGGCAGGTCAGTGAAAATGACGGGCGCTATAGATGTGTTTTGGCCCACTATGATTCATATATAGCCTTTATTATTAACCCGATTTTTAAACTAGCCAAACAATTTGATTGATTTAATTCACGAAAATCTTTAATAATTACAATGAGTAGCGCATGCCCTAAAGGATGATAGGCTTTAAAATATAACAGACTGATTTCTTTCGTGTCTTTCGTGGTTTCGTGGTTTCGTGGTCTCATTGCGTGTTTTAAGATTAAAGAATCGACAACATATTATCAAGCGCATGTTTAGCCAATTTTGCTTCTTCTACAGGCACAGATATGCGATTAATCACATGCCCCGCTGCCAGATTTTCCAGCACCCAGGCTAAATGCTGCGGGTCAGTTCTAAACATGGTTGAACACATGCACAGGGTGGGTGACATAAAATGAACGCTTTTACCTTGTGTTTTACATTCCTCATGCAGACGATTAACCAGATTTAATTCGGTGGCAACTAGCCAACGGGTATTGGGCTCTGCTTCACGAACGGTTTTAAGAATGTACTCGGTTGAACCGACATATTCTGCTTTTTGACACACTTCAAAACAGGCTTCAGGATGCGAAATCACTTTGGTTTCCGGAAAACGTTCCAGGAAGTTATCAATTTGTTCCGCTTTAAAGACTTGATGCACCGAACAATAGCCATTCCAGAGTATGATTTTAGCCTTACGGATTTGTACTTCCGTTAAACCGCCCATGGGTTTATTAAAATCCCAGGTAACCATATCTTCCAGTGGAATTCCCATACGATAACCGGTATTACGACCCAAATGCTGATCCGGAAAAAACAGCACCTTGGAACGTTTAGAAAAACTCCATTCCAGAATTTTTTGGGCATTGGATGAAGTACAAACGATACCGTCATGCTTGCCACAAAACGCTTTTAAATCAGCCGCTGAATTAATATAAGTAACCGGTGTTACTTCATTTTCTACATCAATAACTTGCGCCAATTCCTGCCAGCATTTTTGTACCTTTAATAAATTGGCCATATCCGCCATGGAGCAACCTGCCGCCAAATCCGGCAAGATGGCTATTTGTTCGGGACGGGACAATATATCGGCAACTTCTGCCATAAAATGCACGCCGCAAAAGACAATGTATTCGGCTTCCGATTGTGCGGCATCTCTGGAGAGTTTTAAGGAATCGCCGGAATAATCGGCATGTTTAAACACTTCATCGCGCTGATAATGGTGTCCCAGTATGACACAACGCTTACCCAATTTGGCTTTGGCGGCAATAATACGGGCATCGCATTCCTCATCATCGAGTAATGCGTAATCTTGAATGGGAAAGGCTGTTGAAGTCATATTTTTTCCACTAGACAGACGTTAAAAAGTTAAAGAGCTTTAGTATGGCTGGCCATTGCCAGTTCATAAAACACGCTCCAGGAATTAA
>CAIKYI010000620.1 GCA_903831545.1 uncultured Methylobacter sp.
AAAATGGATTACGTTTTCTCAATTCCTGTCAGTGTAATACAATGACTAGGTTTACTACCGTTTGTTTAGATCACTTATGTTTCTGCCAGCGGATTTTAAAAACAAGGCTATAGCTGTGTTGACTGGCGATCACTTGATTTTCCGCACAGCCAATAAAACATTACAGCTACCTGTTCATGGGTAAGCGGTATTTAATAATTAAAATAAGGTCAGTTCTATGTGTTGGAGTGGTGAAGCGTCTGGTGTTCTAGCCGTCGCAGGTCTTAGTACCGCAGCTTATGTTGCGATAAAACAAGGGGAATCAAAAGAACTCTGGATTCCGTTAACTTATTTTGCCTTAATGGAATTATTGCAGGCGGTAACCTACGTTTATATCGATTTATGTGACAATCCGAGCAATCAGATCCTCACACTTTTAGGTTATTTACATGTTTCTTTCCAGCCATTTTTTGTAAATATGGTCGCGATGTATTTCATCCCGGAAAGCGTCAAATTAAAAATACGAACCACAGTGTACACGCTTTGCGCGATTGGCACGCTGTTCATGCTGATCAAAATGTATCCCTTCGTCTGGGCCGGTTCTTGCCACATTGGCACGGAGGGTTTTTGCGGGCCAAGCGTTTGTTCTACTTCCGGTTCCTGGCATATTGCCTGGCAAATGCCTTTGAATGGCCTGATGTCCGATCCTGTCGGCTGGCTATTTGGCTTTAACTGGGGTTTACACGCTTTTACTTATATTCTTGTCGCGTTTTATCTGCCGCTGATGTACGGTTCCTGGCGTTTCGTTGGCTTCCATTATTTAATCGGGCCATTTATTTCTGACGTTACCACAACAGATCCCAACGAATATGCGGCAGTATGGTGTTTGTTTTCGATTGCTTTGTGCGTATCGGTTATTAAATCGCCGATCAGAAAGCATCTGCACGTTAAAACCTGGCCGTTTTATAAAAAGTATATTGGTGATTCACTGTAATTT
Source organism: uncultured Methylobacter sp. (assembly GCA_903831545.1). Classification (GTDB taxonomy): domain Bacteria; phylum Pseudomonadota; class Gammaproteobacteria; order Methylococcales; family Methylomonadaceae; genus Methylobacter_A. The sequence goes on from CAIKYI010000620.1 coordinate 977, forward strand.
GTAGCAAAGTAGGTCGGGTTAGGCGCGCAGGGTATAAGTCTTAAGCATCTACGACTTTTCTCGCGCCGTACCCTGACATGAGCAGCAAAGATAAGTTGGGTTACGCGGAAGCTAACCCGACAATCGAAGTCAATATGTCGGATTACGGCTAGCGCCTAACCCTACGTAATTTTATCTCCCCTTAAGTTCACTCCATAAACACCGCTTGCCGTTTCGCTCCCCAGTCTCCCGGCTTGGACTGAAACACTCCCGCACAACGCTCGCCACAAAACCGGCAGTTTCCCGAACCATCCAGATTCCATTCGGACAATTGGTACCAATCACGGCCTATCAGTAACTGTTTGCAGGCGTGACAATAAGTGCTGTCTCCGGACTTGTCATGCACATTGCCTACATACGCATAACGCACGCCGTTTTTGATAGCAATTCGCCTCGCCTGCAATAACGATGAAAGCTGCGTGGCCGGCTTATCCTGCATCTTCCAGTCGGGATGGAAGGCGCTAAAATGCATCGGCACCTCCGATCCAAGATGTTCGACCACCCATTGGGTCATGGCTTCCAGTTCAGCTTCCGAATCATTTTCGCCCGGAATGATCAGCGTAGTTAGTTCCAGCCAGGTCGAGGTTTCATGCTTGATATACTTTAGCGTCTCCAAAACGGGTTCTAAATGGCTTCCAGTCAGCTCATGATAAAAACGCTCGGTAAAGGCTTTAAGATCAATATTGGCGGCATCCATCCATTGATAAAATTCCGCTCTGGGCTGTTCACAAACATAACCCGCCGAAACCGCAACCGATTTGATGCCCAGACTCCGACAGGCTTGTGCGGTATCCAGTGCATATTCATGAAAAATCACCGGATCGTTATAGGTGAAAGCTACGCTATCGCAGCCATAATGTTTTGCGGCTTGGGCAATAGCCTCGGGAGACGCTTTGCTCATTAAGGTATCCATTTCCCTGGATTTACTGATGTCCCAATTCTGACAGAACTTACAGGCCAAATTGCAACCAGCAGTCCCGAAAGAAAACACCGGAGTGCCGGGCAAAAAATGATTCAAGGGTTTTTTCTCGATAGGATCAATCGCAAAGCCACTGGAGCGCCCATAACTGGTCATCACAATCTGGCCATCCAGATTCTGTCTGACAAAACACAAGCCGCGCTGGTCATTGTGCATCTTACAGAAGCGAGGACAAAGGTCGCATTGCACGCGACCATCATCCAAGGTATGCCAGTAGCGGGTTTTAACAGTATCTTGGCTAAGAAATTCAGTCATTATTGTTCTCCTGCTTAGAAACAAATCGAATTAACGTTCTGCTATCTAGCATGACTTATCAGCTGAAAAAAATAAATGATTTTCGTAGCCCTACGTATTGATACTTATAGTAGAAAATTGATTTTGCCTCTATTATCCTTAGCCATTGGAAGATTGATACTTAATCGACCATCATGATCACACCTGTAAAAAGCAGCTAGTTGTGTGGGGGCAATACCCAAGAATAAATTAACGATTTTCACGGTAAAAACAGGATAATCCCATGATTAGACAACCCGCCGTAGCAGGCTCATTTTATCCTGCAAACCCAAAACAACTGCATCTGATGCTTACTCAATATTTGACTGAGGTAGCAACCGACGCAAAAGTACCCAAAGCCATTATCGTGCCTCACGCAGGCTATATTTATTCAGGCCCAATCGCCGCCAGTGCTTATGCCCGCTTAATAAAAGCCCATGACCTGATAACGCGTGTTGTAATCCTCGGACCTTCTCATCGTGTCGCCTTCAGAGGCCTTGCCGTGAGCAGAGCAGCGACTTTTTCCACGCCTCTGGGCGATATCCCGATTGATCAAAAAGCCGTGCAGGCCATAGTCCAACTGCCTTTTGTCGAATACATTGAGCAGGCTCATACCTATGAACATAGCCTTGAAGTGCATTTGCCCTTTTTACAGGAAGTCCTGGATCACTTTGAAATTGTGCCCATTGTGGCCGGTGACGCTACGCCCGATCAAGTTAGCCAGGTACTGGAAGCTCTGTGGGGAAATGAGGAAACGTTGATCGTGATCAGTTCTGACTTAAGCCATTACCTGGATTATGCAACGGCCAAGCTAATGGATGAAACAACCAGCAAAATCATCGAAGCTTTGGAATATGAAAAACTCGGTTCTGAAACCGCCTGTGGTAAGGTTCCTGTTAGCGGTTTGTTAAAACTGGCGAGAGACAAATCGTTGTCTATCAACACCATTGACTTACGCAATTCCGGCGACACCTCTGGAGATAAGTCTCGCGTAGTAGGCTACGGTGCTTATGTCCTTGAATAAAATTAACCAACAGCGACTGCTGACCTTGGCCAAAAACTCCATTCAACATGGCTTGCACACAGGTCGGCCCTTAAAAATTGACCTGGCTGATTTCCCTGAAGCGTTGAAACAACAGCGCGCCACCTTTGTTACCCTGGAGATCAATCAACAATTGCGCGGCTGTATCGGCATGCTGGAAGCGGTCAGACCTTTGGCCGAGGACATTGCCCAAAATGCCTTTTCAGCTGCATTTAAAGACCCCCGCTTTCCACCGTTAAATGCTGACGAATTTGATAAGCTTGAAATTCATTTGTCCCTGCTTACTGCGGCTGAACCTATGTCTTTTGGTTCGGAGCAGGAACTGATCGCCCAATTGCAACCCGGCATAGACGGTCTGATTTTGGAAGAAGGTTATCGACGCGGAACGTTTTTACCGTCAGTCTGGGAATCCCTGCCGGAGCCTGTGCAATTTTTACAGCACTTAAAACAAAAAGCCGGATTGTCGCCCGGCTATTGGTCTGAAAACATCCGTATTTATCGTTATCACGCTGAAATAATAGGTCAAGAATCGGCAAGGTAACTCGAAACCTGATTATCTTCAAAAATAAGCCATGCCCGCGATTAAACTGCTCGCGGGCATAGCCCGCTCCTACCAAATATCTCACCTAGGGTGAGCAGTTTCAAGGCTGCGAGCAAAACATAAACAGAACTATGTTTTCTAGGATTATTAGCACGCGGATGACAGGGATCGGGACGGATTTTTAAACATTGAAAAGCATTTATCTTACGTTTTTAATCCGTGTGCCATTTCCCTAAATGTTTAATGATAAATTTAATCAACCCTGCGTTAACCGGACTTCTGCTTCACGATATTTCTCCGCGCAATACGCCGCTACTTCAGGCGGTAAATGCGGGCCTGGCGCTGTTTTATTCCAGTCCAGGGTTTCCAGATAATCCCGGATATATTGTTTGTCGAAACTGGGCGGACTGATGCCGACCTGATATTGATCAGCAGGCCAGAACCGTGATGAATCAGGCGTCAAGGCTTCATCAATCAGATATAAAACACCCTCCTCATCGACGCCAAATTCAAATTTGGTATCGGCAATAATAATGCCCCGTTCTTTGGCGTAAGCGGCGGCTTCACGGTAAAGCGTTAAACTCGCGTCGCGGACTTTTTCCGCCAAGTCCCGACCTATCAAGTCAACTGTCGCCTCAAAAGTAACATTCTCGTCATGCTGATCGACGGCGGCTTTTGTGGATGGCGTGTAAATGGCTTCAGGTAATTGCTGGGCTTGCTGCAAACCTTCCGGTAATTGAATGCCGCAGATAGCACCGGTTTTTTGGTAATCCTTCCAGCCGGAGCCGATCAGATAACCGCGCACAATGGCCTCAACCGGTAACGGCTTCAATAATTTAACCACGATAGCCCGACCTTCAATCTGTGCCCGTTCCGCAACATCGGGAATGATTTGTTCCAGCGGTATATCAGTCAGATGATTCGGCATAACGTGCGTCATTTTTTCAAACCAGAAATTGGACACGCTGGTTAAAACCCGGCCTTTGCCCGGAATCGGGTCCGGCAAAATCACATCGAAGGCAGACAGACGGTCAGTACTCACAATCAGCATGTGTTGGTCATCAATGTCATAAATATCCCGTACTTTTCCGCGAGCGCGAAGTTTCAAAGAGGGAAGTGATGATTCGTATAAAGCTTCTGGAACAGTCATAAGTTCTCGCTTGAATTCAAATAGAGTGATTTTAGCAGTTATTACCGTCAAAGTTGTTAACAACTTGGTATGGGCAATTTGTGAGATCGATGCCTGCGTCGCGACTAATGCTTCAAATCGCGACGTAGGCGTCGCTCCCACGCAGATTCAAAAATAACTTAATTATCGGTTTCTGACAGCATCATGTTGTCATTACCAAAACCACCAGCCGTTTCAGACCCCAACTTGATCATCAGACGGACTTCATTACGTGAATCCGCCGAGTTAAGCGCGTCTTCATAACTTATTTTTCCTGTTATGTATAAATCATAAAGTGACTGGTCAAAGGTCTGCATACCGTGTTCACGGGAATCTTTCATTAATTCCTTGAGTTTGGTAATTTCACCTTTACGGATGTAATCCTTGGCTAAAGGTGTATTAATCAATATTTCAACCGCCGGATATCGGCCCAGCCCGTCAGCTCGTTTTATCAATTGCTGAGCCACAATGCCGCGCAAATTCAGCGACAAATCCATATATAGCTGACTATGCATTTCATCGGGAAAGAAATGCATGATCCGGTCCAAAGCCTGATTGGCATTATTGGCATGCAGTGTAGACAGACATAAATGGCCGGTTTCAGCAAACGTAATCGCATTCTGCATGGTTTCCCGCGACCTGATTTCACCAATGAGTATCACATCGGGCGCTTGGCGCAGGGTGTTTTTCAGGGCAACTTCGTAAGACTCGGTATCAATCCCCACTTCACGTTGAGTGACAATACACCCCAGATGCGGATGTTGAAACTCGATAGGATCTTCGATAGTAATGATATGGCCACTGCTGTTCTGATTGCGGTACTTAATCAGAGACGCCAGCGAGGTTGACTTTCCGGTACCCGTTGCGCCCACAAATAAAACCAGTCCACGCTTGGCCATGATTAAATCTTTTAATATCGGCGGCAAATTCAAGGACTCGGCATCAGGAATATCGTTTTCAATGCGCCGCAACACCATGCCTGCCGTATCGCGTTGGGTAAAAGCGCTGACCCGGAACCGGCCCAGATTTTTAACACCGAGCGCATATTGGCACTCTTTGGTATTTTCAAACTCGTCCCGCTGGCGCTGGTTCATAATGCCCTGCACCAGCATTAAGGCCTGTTCCGGAGTCAACGGTGTTTTGGAAACCTCAAGCAGTTTGCCATCGACCTTTATAGTCGGTGCCCTGCCGGCGGTTATAAATAAATCAGATGCTTTTTTTTGCACCATCAGTTGAAGCAGCGCGTTAAAGTCCATAATCTTTCCTAGCGGAACATATCTTTATTAACGGCCTTTTCCATAGCCTGCTTTGCGGTAATAATTCCTTTATCAACCAGTTCTTTCATATTTTGATCCAAGGTCTGCATGCCATCCTTGCGACCGGTTTGAATCGCAGAATACATTTGCGCAACTTTGGCTTCACGAATCAGATTTCGGATAGCCGACGTACCCACCATAATTTCATGTGCAGCAACCCGGCCTCCGCCGTTTTTCTTTAGCAAGGTTTGAGAAATAACCGCCTGCAGTGATTCTGAAAGCATGGCGCGAATCATGTCCTTTTCAGCGGCAGGAAATACGTCGATAATCCGGTCTATGGTTTTAGCCGCAGACGTTGTATGCAACGTGCCAAACACAAGGTGACCGGTTTCTGCTGCGGTCATTGCCAGACGGATAGTTTCAAGATCGCGCATTTCACCGACCAGAATGATGTCAGGATCTTCCCGCAACGCAGAACGCAAGGCCTCGTTAAAGCCGTGGGTATCACGATGAACTTCACGCTGATTGATCAAACACTTCTGACTTTGGTGAACAAATTCGATGGGGTCTTCAACGGTCAAAATATGCGCGTAATCATTGCAGTTAATATGATTGATCATCGCGGCGAGTGTGGTTGATTTGCCTGAACCTGTCGGCCCGGTTACTAAAATAAGTCCACGCGGTTTTCTGGTTAATTCTTCAAAAAATTTGGGTGCGTTCAAGTCTTCCAAGGTCAATACTTTTGAGGGAATCGTTCTAAAAACACCGGCTGCGCCACGC
>CAIKYI010000621.1 GCA_903831545.1 uncultured Methylobacter sp.
AACCTGCCGCAACCGGGATGCTTATGGTGTTATAGAAAAAAGCACCGAGCAGGTTTTGTTTGATATTAATGACCGTGGCTTTGGACAACTCGATGGCTTCAGGTATTTTTAATAACGAGCCTTGCAAGATCACTACATCGGCGCTCTCTATGGCAACATCAGTCCCCGTCCCAATCGCAAAACCCACATTAGCCTGAGCCAAGGCTGGTGCGTCATTGATGCCATCGCCTACCATGCCTACAATTTCACCGGCATGTTGCAGTTGTTTAACGACAGCCGCTTTATCCTGTGGCAATACTTGGGCGCGTAATTCGGAAATGCCGGCCTGTTTTGCAATTGCCGCTGCGGTTATGGGATTATCTCCGGTCACCATCAAGATGCGAATGCCCCGTTGTTGCAAGATTTGCACTGCTTTGGCAGAGTCTTTTTTAATCGGATCAGCTACGGCGATAAGGCCAATAATCTTGTTGTCCAATGCAAGCAGCATCGGTGTTTGACCCAAGGCAGAAAGCGTTTCGAGCCTGGGGTTGTATTGCGTAAAGGAAATGCCTTTCTCTTCCATTAGTGCTTTATTACCGAAAAACACGTCTTGATCATTAATGTGTGCGGTGACACCATGACCTGGAATAGCTTCAAAGTGTTGAACTTTGTCCAGTTTAAGCTGTCTTTTTTTTGCGGCGGACAAGATGCTCGCGGCTAACGGATGTTCGGAGCCGGATTCCAGGCTTGCCGCAAATTGCAGCACCTGATCTTCGCTATAGTCGCCGAAGGCTTCGAGAGTTGCAACGGTTGGCTTGCCTTCGGTGACGGTGCCGGTTTTATCAAGAATTAAACAGGTCAATTTTCCTGCTGTTTGCAAGGCTTCACCTTTACGGATCAAAATGCCTGATTGCGCAGCTCTGCCGACTGCCACCATCACCGAGATGGGGGTCGCCAAGCCTAAAGCACAAGGGCACGCTATCACCAGCACGGTCATTGACGTGACAAAGGCATAACCTAACGATGGTTCAGGGCCAAACACGTACCAAACAAAAAAAGTGAACGCGGAAATTGCAACGACTGCCGGGACAAAGACACCGGAGATTTTATCTGCTAACCGCGCAATTTCGGGCTTGCTGCTTTGAGCCTGACGCACGCTTTTAATAATTTGCGCCAATGCTGTATCTCGTCCGATGCGGGTTGCGGTAAATAAAAAACTGCCCGTTTGATTCATGGTGCCGGCAACAACTTCAGAGCCCGGTAATTTTTCGACCGGCATGGATTCCCCGGTCAGCATGGATTCGTCAACTGTGGAATGTCCTTCCAGCAAAACACCGTCAACAGCAATTTTTTCACCGGGTCTGACTTTCAGGGTTTCCCCCAGGCCAACCTGTTCAATCGGGATGTCCAGTTCTTCGGCGTTTCTGATTACTCTGGCGGTACGTGGCTGTAAGCCGATCAACTGCCGAATGGCACTGGAGGTTTTACCCCTGGCAAGGGTTTCCAGGCCAGATCCCAGATTGATAAAGGCCAATATCATTACCGCAGCTTCAAAATAAGCGTGTTTGGCCAGAGATGGAAGTGTATCGTAATAATCAATAACAATACACGAATATAGCCACGCAGAACCAGTGCCCAGGGCAATTAAAGTGTCCATGTTTGCTTGTTTCAGCATTAAGGCCTGGTAGGCGCCGCTGTAAAAATGCCAGCCTGAAAACATCATAATACTTAGTGTAACAAGAGCAATTTCAGGCCAGAGCCAGCCGCCGGCAGATGAACCGATTTCCGGTAACCAGCCGAAATGTTCGACGATCATCAGCAAAGAGCCAAAAGCGGCAGCCACAGAAGCTTTTTTCATTAAATCACGGTAGCGCTGCAGTTCTTGCTGTTCCTGCTCGGCAGGATCTTCAAGCCCTTCCATTACCGCAGCATCAAAACCTGCATCTTTAAGCGCCTTGGTTAACATGTCGGGGTCGGCAATCCCTTTAACCAGCGCCGAATGATCTGCGAAGTTAACAACAGCTGAAGTTACGCCCGCTACTGTTGTTAAAGCTCCTTCAACGGCACTGATGCAGCCCGCGCAGCGCATACCTAAAATAGATAACCGTAAGGTATCTGAATCGTCTTCTATGCTCATAATGTTCGCCTTTTTGCTGACGTTAAAGCTACTTCAGTCCTCTAAAGTGAAGCCAGCTTCACTAATAGCGTCTTTTATAATATCCAAACTGGTTTTTTCAGTATCAAATTCAACATTAACTTCATTGTCTTTGCTTGAGGCATTTATGCTCAAGATGCCATCAATTGATTTCAATTTAGCCGATACATTTGATTCGCAACCACCGCATTTCATCCCGTTAACATTTAATAATACAGTTTCAATCATTACAGTCTCCTTGGTTTAATATTTTTATATCATACTCGACAACTTGATGATAAGCATGGCGTTGTTGAAAAAAATAAAAGGTTTTATTTTTGTGGCGAGTCATTGTTGGCTTATTAGTCATTTTTCTTGGAAAAACGATACCTTAAGCATGCTGAGAAATAATTGAAGCCATGGGCAAGTGGGGATATTTGCTCCTGCTAAATTTATCTAAGCTACTAATGATGTAAGCAGGCAGATCGGGTTTAACAGGGTTGGGGAGCGGGTTGGGAGGTATTGGCAAACATTGCAAACTAAAGTTTTTTTCTTCGCCAAAGATAGGCTCCGAGTCCTGTGGTTATGGTGACTATAAATAACATTAAAATTGGATGCTCATAAAACATCTCAATAAAATTGCCCATTCCTTGCGATGTGTTTCGGTAATAAGGTCCCATGATTTTTCTCCTTTTGTAGTTATAAAAAACAGCCAATAACACTTGAAAAGCCTTGCCTAAGCAGCAAGCGATTAAGTGTTGACGTAAATTGTTACGGGTTAACAAGTTATTTTGGTTTTAGCTTTATTACCCTTATTTTTAAGGAAGTGTTCCATAAGCAATAAAAATTACAACCGGCAATACAATTATGTTTGATTTTGGCCCATAGCAATTAGTAATTTAAATGAATGTAAATGGCGTTGTTATACGGAATAAATAATTTTTTTCACGGCAGGCCAAAAATCAAAATCTTAAGTGGTTTTAACAAGTCGCAATACGCCAGTCGCCAAGGTTGTATGAATAGAAGCCATCTGTCACAATAACGATACATAATGACTAACAAAAGGACAGCTTCATGGCTGAAATAACTGAAGTACCTAGCCCTTTTTGCGGTATTGGCACTGATGATCTGGATATTCAGGTTGACGGTGTATCGCTTACGGTGGTTAAAAACGGCTGTGCGGTTAATACGCCCGCTTTTGAGCAGGCGATTACCGATACCCTGCCACGGGTCGAGGGTAAAGAAGTTAGCCTTGAAGTAGCCGTGGCCAGGGCGGCGGTATTATTAAAAGATACCAATCAGCCGCTAATTGGCGGTTGTGCAACTGATGTCAATGGCATGCGGGCTTTGCTGGCGTTAGCTGATCGCAGTGGCGCGGTAGTTGATAACATGAATTTTACCGGTGCGCGGAATAATTTTCTGGCTTTGCAGGATTCCGGCTGGAT
>CAIKYI010000622.1 GCA_903831545.1 uncultured Methylobacter sp.
CACTTCGACAAGCTCAGTACGAACGGTTAGGATTTGCCCAAAAACTGAAATAATATATTTTATCGAGAAGGCGGTTAAATACATTCTTGCTGTCTCCGCCCGCATCGTCACCACTGACCGTCTGCGCTACCGCTTGCCTGTCCGTGGCAACGGTGCGGGCTTACTTTTCTGCCACTGTTTGACCTAGGGCAAGACGAAAGCCAAGGTAGTCGTTACGGTAATCAGCACCTTCCCTGTCACGGAAAGCAGAACGCACGTACCTGCCGAGGTCGTACCATGAACCGCCACGCAACACCCGCGACGCGTTGGCATCATTTTTGCTATCACATTTTTTTTCGCTACCATCATAGTTTGCAACGTAGGCTGAACACGTCCATTCCCACACATTGCCCGCCATATCTGATAATCCCCACGCATTGGCTGGATAAGAACCCACTGTGACGGTATGTTGTTTATAATCACCTTTAGCACAGTTATTATAAGGGGTGTTACCATCATAATTTGCCTGTGTACTACTGAGACACGCGCCTGTATAAAATGGTGTTTTTGTACCCGCACGCGCCGCATATTCCCACTCTGCTTCAGTCGGTAAGCGATAACTTTTGCCTGTTTCTTTATTAAGCCAAGTAATGTATGCCATTGCATCATTCCAGCTCACACAAACCACGGGATGTTCATCGGTTTGGGTAAAGCCCACAGTGCGCCAGTTATACTTTTTATCCTTTTCCCAAGCTGTTCCAGTCCAACTGGAACAGCCATCGCCAGTTTCGGCTTCGGTTTGATAATGGGTTGCCGACACAAACGCATTAAATTGACCTTTAGTCACTTCAGTTTGACCCAGTTGAAAATCATCCACGCAAACTTCGTGCTGCTGTTCATCATCCTGTCGTTCCGCTTCTGTTTTAGGACTGCCCATTTGAAAACAATCACCTTTTAAACTGACCATAGTAAAATTGATTTTTTCAGTCACCATTTCAGTCTTAAATTTTGGCGTGTCGTTGAAATAGGGTGTTATCAGCACAAAACCAGCAATCATTAAAACCACAACAGCAGCCAAGCCAAGTAAATAGCCGTTTTTACGACTGACCACAAAACTCTCAGGAGCTTTCACCGACAGCTTGCCTTGCAAAAAAGACTGAAACACAAAATCCTTTAACTCATGTTCCTTTTTCGCCCGCCACGTCCAAAGCTTAACAATCCGTTTTGCCCAATGCAAAACTTCGCCTTCTTTTGCCACGTCCAGATTAAAACTTTTACCTTCTTGTTCTGCCGACGCATTCAACAATAATTGATAAATCACCGCGCGAATCTTGTTATCTTGCTCAACTGACAAGTCTGCCAACAACAGCCAGCGCAACCAGTCTGGCATAAAGCCATGCCGAAACCAAGGCAAGCGCAACAAGCGAATAAACAGCGATTGCTCAAAATTTTCCTCACCCAATAAGGCATAACCCAAATGCAGCGTTAGTTGACTCTCCAATTGTGGATATGCCGCACACGCCGCCAGCCAGAAAAAACCATCCGCGCCTAAATAGCTTTTTAACTCCTGCAATAAGCGGGTGACCAGTTCTTCATTCGGACGATGCCGCTCTAAAAACCGCTGCGCCCGCCGTCGTACCAACACTGGAAAAACAAACCCTCCTGCGGTATTTTCCTCAGTGCCTACAAAATCAACCGCCTCGCGCTCTTCATCAAAATGCTGCAATAACCTCTCAAAGCCCTTATCATCCCAAGGCAACACCACAAAACCTGCCTCATGCAACATGGCTTCCCGCACCCCAAACGCCTGCAAGCTGGTAAAAGTAAACAAAACTGGCTGCTGAGAATGGGCAAATTCACTCGCCCATCGATTGAGCCGCCCAGTGCTTGGGTCAATAAAATGCCCGCTGTCCGAAAAAACCAGTAAGCGGTGACTCGGATAATTAGCTAACAAGCCATCCAACGCTTGTGGGCGGGTTTCGCCTTGCCGATAACAGCGGCGCGGGTCTTCATCAAAATAAAAACACTCAATAAACAAGCCAATGGCGAGCAGTTGCTGAATTAAATCGTTCACGGAGGCAGCCAATTGATCTTTAAAACTGCTGCGGTCAATCAACACTAAATATTCAGGCACAGCCCGCAAAGTCTGATAACACGGCGTGAAAATGCCCGCTTTTGCCAACGTTTGCTTGATAGTAGGCTGCGGGTCTAAATAGTTTGAGGCGATATGGCGATGTTTATGTAATTGCTGGGCGGTAAAGGTAAAATCCAGCAAGGCAAACAACGGACGCGGTTTATTGAGGAAAAAACTTTTTAATTGTGGCGGTGACGACACGCTATGACGGGTTAAAAAACGACGCGTTTGCAGATATAGCCAACCCCACCAGCAAGCTATGACTGTGAACAACATCGCTAAAGCAAAACCGACA
>CAIKYI010000623.1 GCA_903831545.1 uncultured Methylobacter sp.
CGTCAGTCCCAGCATCGCCACCAACCCAACTTTGCTGCCTAACCTGCCGTATAAAACACCAGAAGACTTCACCCCTGTTGGATCCGTCATCACCTATGCAATGGGACTGGGGGCACGTTCAACGCTCGAAACCAATACGCTTCAGGAAATGCTGCGTTACGCGCGCCAGCATCCAGGCAAACTTGCAATGGCGACCTCTGGTGAGGGATCGGCGACAGACATGGCGGCTGAATTATTCAAAGCAGCCACCGGTGCCGACATATTAGTCGTGCCTTATAAAGGTGCGGGCCAAGGTGTGCTGGATGTGGCAAGTGGGCATGTTGATCTGTTGTTTACAGGGATGTCTCAACTCAAGCCACATCTGGATAGTGGGCGCATCAAATTACTGGCAACCTCGGGACAAAACCGGCTTAAATCTGCCCCGGATGTTCCAACCATAGCGGAGCAAGGAGTGCCTCTGTTTGAAGCGGTAGTCTGGTGGGGGATCCTCGCGCCAGCAGGAACGCCAGAGGTGATTATTCAGAAACTCAATCAAGCCTTAGCTAAAAGCCTTTCCCACCCGGATGTTGCAAAACGACTGGCAGTCATAGATGGTGAAGTCAGACTATCATCATCTAATGAGTTTGATATTTTTCTAAAAAATGAAATCAAAAAGTGGCGGCTTTTACTTAAACCCTCCGCACAAAAACAATAGGGACAATATGATTTTTTTACGGAAAGATCGAGTACTCGCTGCACTGCAATGCAGCCTTGCACTCTGCGCGGCACTAACCGCAGTAGTCTCCCACGCTCAAACTCAGACATATCCTGATCGTGCGGTAAGAATCATCGTCCCATTTGCAGCGGGTGCGACACTTGATTTGATGACGCGCGCGGTGGGTCAAGCGCTATCTATAGAAATCAAACAACCCGTCATTATTGAAAACAAAGCCGGAGCCAGCGGCATCATCGGTGCCGAAGCGACTGTCAAGGCAGATCCTGACGGCTATACGTTCATGATGGCTCCGTTCAGCGTACTCGCTGTCAACCCGAGTCTTCATCCTAATCTGCCCTACGACCCGCTTAAAGATTTTGTTCCTGTTTCACACGTTGCAAATGCCCCGCATATTCTGATCGCAAGCGCAGTGCTACCAATCAAAACACTGGCTCAATTAAAAGCCTACATCACCGATAATCCTGGCAAGGTTTCCTATGCTTCAGCGGGTGCAGGAAGCTCCGCGCATCTGGCGACAGAAGTCATGAACTATCAGTACGGGATCACGATGACGCATGTTCCGTACAAGGGGACTGCACCGGCCTATAACGACCTGATTCCTGGACGCGTCGCCGTCATGATCGATGGTGCCGCAGCAACGTTGCCTCGGATCCAGTCCGGATTGGTTATTCCTTTGGGTGTAACCAGTGCAAAGCGCATTGCGATCCTACCTGATGTACCGACTCTCGCCGAGGCAGGGATCAAAGGGTATGAAGTCAACCCTTGGTATGGTCTGGTTGCGCCCAAAGGAACACCTGCTGACCGCATTGCATTCATGAATACTGCAATCAAAAACTCCTTGAATAGCAATGAATTAAAAAAGAAATTTTCTGAAATGGGACTCGATGCTGTAGGCGATGATCCTCAGACATTTGGCACATTCATGAAAAGCGAAGTCGCAAAATGGAAACAAGTCGTTCAAGACGCACATGTAAAGGCTGATTAAGATGCAAAGCAATCAACGTTTAGCAGGGAAAGTAGCGATTATTGTTGGAGCAGGCCAAGAGCCTGGCGAGACAGTGGGTAATGGTCGTGCTGTCGCACAACGATTCGCCGAAGAAGGCGCAACATTGCTATTGGTCGATACGCAGCGAAGACGATTACAGCCGGAACTGGAAACACGGTGGTCGGCTATCTAGCTCTGGCTTATGGAGCTGCCACAGACAACAACACGGCTATTGGTGGCTCGGCATTAAATAGCGCTTCTA
>CAIKYI010000624.1 GCA_903831545.1 uncultured Methylobacter sp.
ATTATGGCAGTTGCAGTTCCATTGAGGAAAACCGCCACCTGCACCTGAACCGAGAACTCGTATTTTCATGATTTGGATTATTGCTTAGAGGAAATAAGTGCTGAATGATACGGGAATAAGAACTATCAGGCAAAAAAAAGGGGCTCATCAAGAGCCCCTTTTTTTGCCAATCGAATTAACGATTGTAGATTTACATAGTTACTTCAAAACCAAAACGCAGGTCAGTGTAGCTTGGTGTTTCCCATTTCATCGTAAACCTCCAGAAGTTTTTAAATTATTATACTAGCTTGATCAAGTAAGCTGAATTTAAGTATACGATGAACTTTTTTTTTTCGCAACTTTTTGCCTGCTGATTAAATTAAAACAATAAAACCTGACCAAAAAGGACGACATACAGCTTTGTCCCAATACAGAGTTTCTTGACGTAATTCCTTAAGCTTATTTTATATACAATAATTTAAGCATTATTGTTTGAAAAACCGAATTGTTCTAGCTGAATATGGACATCTTGCCATGCGCTTCCATATCCCATTTTCCTCAAACTACTAATACCTACTGGCAGTATGGTTGGTATGTCGAATCGACGGTAACTGATTAAAATAACGAGATATTTGAACAGGAAGGTAAAGGTGATTTTTTGACCGGAAGGGAGTATTATCTTATTGCACCATAAAAATAATAATGCATACAAAATTATAGAGGGGGAATCATGGGTGAAGTTACTGAATTGTTTTTGGTTATGCTCATAGTTGCAGCGTTTGCGTTTGCACCTTTAGGCTATTTTATTTATAAGTTTACGAAAGCGGGAGACAAACCATTTGGGGAAATTGAACCTCATGGCGATAGCCACTCAATGGTTAACGATTTTGCAGAAAAAGCTATTGGTTACGTCCAAAAATTACTTGGGAAAAAGTAAAAATATTGTTTTATGAGCTTTTCAGGTGCGCCCCACCCGGAAAGCTCTAACTAAAATTACCACACGTTGGGCAAGCTGGATTTTTCTTTAATTTCATCATATTCCATTCCATCGTTAAACCATCCAATAGCAATAACCGACCGGTTAAAGCTTCTCCGATATTCATTATCAACTTCATCGCCTCCAAGGCCTGAATACTGCCCACTATACCGGTAACTGGGGCTATAACTCCGTTTGTAGCGCAGTTCTGCAAGTCTTCACCGTCACTGTTATAAAGACAGTTATAGCAAGGACTATTATTTTTGCCCGGGGTAAATACAGTCACCTGACCTTCAAAGCGAATCGCCGCACCTGATACCAAAGGTGTTTGGTACTTGACACAAGCTTTATTTATCGCAAAGCGCGTTAAAAAATTATCGCTACAGTCCAAAACCACATCCGCCTGCTTTATCTCTATTTCAAGTTGTACACCTTCCAATCTTTGTTTGACTGCTCGTATACGGATATCAGGATTTAGACTACTAAGCGTTTGGCGGGTTGAAATTACTTTATCCGACCCAATATCTGCTGTGTGATGAGCAATCTGCCTTTGTAAATTGGAAAGTTCTACGACGTCATCATCATAAATAATGATAGTGCCGACACCTGCCGCAGCCAGATAGATCGCAGCGGGTGAACCGAGTCCACCTGCACCAATAATCAGAATATTGGCTGCGAGAAGTTTTTGTTGCCCCTCAATATCAATCTGGGGAAGCATGATTTGACGGCTATAGCGCAGTAGTTGGTTGTCATTCATAAGTTAACTATTAATGATGCTGAGAGGGATTTCTAAATATGAATATACCCGATTTACTGTTCAAAATGTTCATTTTTGCATCTTGAAAATAATCACGAATCTCGCTTTACCCGGAAGTTTTGATTTTCGTGCATTACCTAAAAGAACTTGACACACTGCAAAAGCTCATTATCATTAGCACTCATTACTAGCGAGTGCTAATAACAAAAATTTACCCTTTAATTTTAATGTTAGGAGATATTGATGAAAATACGTCCGTTACACGACAGAGTTATAGTTAAACGTGTTGAAGAAGAAACTACAACAGCTGGCGGCATTG
>CAIKYI010000625.1 GCA_903831545.1 uncultured Methylobacter sp.
AGTTTGGTTATGGATTGTGGTACATCAAAGGCGGTATGTACGACATGGCACAAGCCTTAGAAAAACTGGCGCTAGAGTTAGGTGTCACTATTCAGGTTAATGCCGAAGTTGCAGAAATTCAGCATCAGGGCGGACGGGCTTCTGCAGTGCGCTTGGTTGATGACAGGGTCATTCCGGCTGATATTATCGTTTCCAATATGGAAGTCATTCCGGCTTATAAAACGCTGTTAACCGGTCAGGATAAAGAACTTAAGCGCGTGCAAAAATTTGCGCCCAGTTGTTCCGGGCTGGTTTTGCATCTGGGTGTGGATCGTATTTACGGGCAACTGGCGCATCATAACTTTTTTTATTCTGCAAAGTCCCGCGACCATTTTAATGCGGTATTTCATGCAAACCGCTTATCGGATGATCCCACCATTTATCTGGTGGCACCCTGTAAAAGTGATGCAAGCCAGGCACCCAACGGTTGCGAAATCATAAAAATCCTGCCGCACATCCCTCATCTTGATCCTGAACAACCCTTGTCAGCCGATGATTACGCCCAGTTGCGCGAGCGGGTGTTGCTTAAACTCGAAAGAATGGGCTTGACCGATCTTAGGAAGCATATAGTCTGTGAAGAAAGTTGGACGCCGGTTGATATACAGGAGCGCTATTATTCCAATCAAGGATCAATTTACGGCGTTGTTGCCGATAGGTTTAAAAATTTGGGCTTTAAAAATGCCCAGCGCAGCAAGGTATTAAATAACCTGTATTTTGTCGGCGGCAGTGTCAATCCCGGTGGCGGTATGCCAATGGTTACCTTGTCCGGGCAACTGGTAAGAGACAAAATTCTGGCTGACTTGAATAACTGATAGTTTGATTCACGAAAGTACAAGTCAAAAATAAACGGCATAGTCGAATGCTTGAAAATATGCACTTGCAATGCGGATATGTAATGATTCAATTAAAGCTAATCGTGCTTCTAATGAGCAAAAATGTATTTTATGCTACAGATATTTGTAGTAATTTGAAGACTTAGGAGAGTAAATGACTGGTTTTTTTTCCAAACAACGGATCATTGCCCAAGCCGATTACAATCGCTGGATGGTTCCACCCGCTGCGTTGGCTGTTCATCTGTGTATAGGTCAGGCTTATGCGTTCAGTGTTTTTAATAGCCCGCTAACACGAATTATCGGGATTAACGAGTCTGCACCAGATGATTGGAAATTAACCACTTTAGGCTGGGTTTTTAGTCTGGCTATTGTTTTTCTAGGGTTATCGGCAGCCTTTGGCGGTAAATGGCTGGAAAAAGTAGGGCCAAGGTTAACCATGTTTGTGGCTGCTTGCTGTTTTGGCGGCGGTTTTTTAATTTCGGCATTAGGTGTGTACCTGCATCAAATTTGGCTGGTCTATTTAGGCTATGGTGCTATCGGCGGGATAGGTTTGGGTTTAGGCTATGTTTCTCCCGTTTCAACTTTAATCAAATGGTTTCCAGACCGTCGCGGAATGGCAACGGGTATGGCCATTATGGGCTTTGGTGGCGGTGCAATGATTGGTGCGCCGCTCTCAATTGGCTTGATGGAGCATTATAAATCGGCCACTTCAGTTGGTGTAATGGAAGCTTTTATCGTTATGGGATGTCTTTATTTTGTCTCCATGCTCATTGGCTCTCTTACGATTCGTATACCACCAGAAAATTGGCAACCACAAGGCTGGATACCTCCTGTTATACAAAATGACATGATTTCTAAAAATCATGTTCATATCGACCAGGCTTTGAAAACGCCCCAATTTTATTTACTTTGGCTTGTACTTTGTTTGAATGTGACCGCTGGCATTGGTGTTCTGGGGCAAGCATCCGTTATGATTCAAGAGATATTCAAAGGAACCATAACCGCTGCTGCAGCCGCCGGTTTTGTCGGGCTGTTAAGTCTGTTTAATATGGGCGGACGCTTCATTTGGTCTTCGGCGTCAGATTATATCGGTCGTAAAAATACTTATTTTATCTTCTTTATCTTTGGCATAGCGCTTTACGCTTCGGTACCTTCGATTGGTTCCTCGGGCAATATAGGCATGTTTATTCTGTTATATGCACTGATATTGAGTATGTATGGTGGTGGTTTTTCGACCATACCAGCTTATTTGGCAGATATTTTTGGCACCAGATATGTCGGTGGAATTCACGGCCGGTTACTCACGGCGTGGGCAACTGCCGGTGTATTGGGGCCGGTGTTGGTAAATTACATTCGCGAATCCCAGATTGAACAGGGTGTTGCCAAAGCAGATGCTTACAGTGTGACCATGTACATAATGGCGAGTCTTTTGGGCTTAGGCGCGATTTGTAATCTGATGATACGCCCGGTGCATGAAAAACATCATATCAAACATGATGAGTTTGATGAGATTGACGGTATTTTTCCACGCTCCGATGTTTGATCCACTTAAACAGCTCAGTAATCATTACAGGAAGCTAACATGAAAAATCCAAACATTAACGCTTCATTCGAATTGCTAAAATTATTGCTGTTCTGGCTTTATGTGAGCATTCCTTTGGCATGGGGGATATGGTCTACCTTGCAAAAAACACTCGCTTTGTTTAATTGATTATTCAAAAACTATTAGACAAAGTTCCCACTGAGCTAGGGCGAATGCAATTATTCCCTTTTCACTTTACCCAATAAGGTGAGCTAGCCTATAGGATGCTGCCGACGCAAGGAGGCGCATC
>CAIKYI010000626.1 GCA_903831545.1 uncultured Methylobacter sp.
ATGCGCTCCATCCTGAATCAAGGTAATTGCCGCTGAATAATTGGCCTTGATCACAAAAAACAATCCAATAAACATACCGATTGCCATGCCTTTTAATAAATCAGTCAACAGAATGGCAAGCACAGTGAACACAAACGGCAGAAATTGACTCATGCCTTTTTGGTAGAATTTTTTGAATAAGACCGGGTTGGCCAACTTATAACCGGTATGCAATAAAATGGCTGATAAGCATGCCAGAGGAATGTAGTTAAGGTAATGCGCAAGAAACATCACACTAAGCAACAAAAACAGACCATGAGTGAAACAGGCAATCCGTGTTTGTCCGCCCGAATTGATGTTAGCTGCACTACGCACGATAACGGCGGTTATGGGGAGGCCGCCGAGCAGGCCACTAATTATATTGCCGACACCTTGCGCCTTTAATTCCCGATTAGTTGGCGCTATACGCTTTAGAGGATCCAGCTTATCGGTCGCCTCAAGGCTTAACAGCGTTTCCAGACTCGCGATAATCGCAATCGTAACCGCAACTACATATACCTGTAGATTGGCGAGATAGCCAAAATCCGGAAACATAAAATTTTTGAAGAAATCAGTGGCTTTTTCCGAGACGGGTAAACTAACCAAGTGCTCGGAACTTACTACCCAGGCCGGTGCAACCTGTGCGGCGACCAGATTATAGGCAACGCCCCACAGTACCGCTATTAAAGGCCCGGGGACTAACTTCAACATCTGTTGTTTTTTAAACCATGGCGTCCCCCACAAGATCAACAGCAACAAGGCCACCCCGCTGATAAATATCGAACCAGGAGAAATGCCACCAAATGAATCCATCAATTCTACAAAGCT
Source organism: uncultured Methylobacter sp. (assembly GCA_903831545.1). Lineage (GTDB taxonomy): Bacteria > Pseudomonadota > Gammaproteobacteria > Methylococcales > Methylomonadaceae > Methylobacter_A. Next base: position 847 of record CAIKYI010000626.1, read on the forward strand.
CGAGCTAGCCGTTTCCTTCATATAGCTTTCGTCGCCGTCATAACTGCTATGATAGCCTGTGGCATGGGGGATTTGCTTGATAATCAGGATTAAACCGATAGCCGCCAACATGCCCTCAATAACCGCAGAGGGAAAAAATGCGCCGACTATCCCGGCCCTGAGGTAGCCCAATGCGAGTTGTATAATACCCGCTAACACACACGCAACCAGCAAGCCCTGAAAACTGCCGAGGGTTTCAATGGCATTAAAAACAATTACGGTAAGGCCGGCAGCCGGACCAGAAACACAAAGCTGTGAGCCGCTTAACCAGGATACGATCAAACCGCCGACCAAGCCTGCAATCAGCCCTGAAAATAACGGCGCTCCCGATGCCAGCGCAATGCCCAGACATAAAGGCAGCGCGACCAAAAACACCACGATACCGGCAGGTAAATCGTCTTTGAAATGGCGCAAATAATATTGAGTATGTTTGTGTATCATGCTGATTAACCTGGATTCTGATAAAAACGACGTACATTAATGCGCGTCTTGTTATTGTTGAAAACCACTATTGAAGAATAGCGTTGGCGACTTTCCCGCGACCAGAAAGGGCAATTACTTGGGATGATTAATTATTAACGTATCCTCATAAAAACAGACTTCACCGGTTTTAATATTGTGATTGCCACCCACAATGCCAATCTCACCCGCTTCAATCATTTCCTTTAAAATGGGGCTACGTTCCAAAATAGCATGCACAGCTCTTTTTACATTAAGGGTGGCTACCTTTTCTACAAACGCATCGTTGCTTGAATTACGGTTTTCTGTTTCGGTTTTTTCATCATAAACCGCTGGCTGGATTTTGCTTAAGAGCGCGGTCAGATTGCCCATTTCCAGGTGGTCGCAAGCGCCTTTTATCGCTCCGCATTTTGTATGACCCAAAACCACTATTATTTTAGCGCCGGCCACTTTGCAACCAAACTCCATACTGCCAAGAATATCTTCGTTAATAATATTGCCAGCAATTCGCACACTAAAAACATCTCCCAAGCCCTGGTCAAAAACCAGTTCAACTGAAGTACGGGAATCGATGCAACTTAAAATGAC
>CAIKYI010000627.1 GCA_903831545.1 uncultured Methylobacter sp.
ATTGAGTTCATGGGTTTTTTTCTAAAAGTGCTGCCAAATTCGATGATGTTGGATTATTCTCCTGAATTATTATGGGGTTTGAATGCTATATCCAATTCTTTGTCGGCAGACATACTGGCGAATATTGCTGTAATAGCATCTAAATTGCCATCTAATTAAATATGATAAAACAACCAGTGGGTACTATGTGCATAAGTAAATTATACTCGATTGAGGATTGTAAGCTTATCGAGTTACCAAAAATTACAGATCCACGTGGGAATCTTTCGTTCATTGAGGGTGGGATACATATACCGTTTGATATAAAACGTGTTTATTACCTGTACGATGTTCCTGGTGGTTCTGATCGTGGTTCTCATGCGCACAAGAATTTGCATCAGTTTATTGTAGCAATGTCGGGTAGTTTTGATGTCGTTTTGGATGACGGGTACGAAAAACGAAGGTATCACCTGAATCGCTCTTATTATGGATTGTATGTAAGTCCCATGATGTGGCGGGATTTGGATAATTTTTCATCTGGATCTGTGTGTATGGTACTTGCATCTACAAATTATAATGAGGCTGATTACATTCATAATTATGATCATTTTGTTGCAGCCGCTCAAGAAAATCGAACTACTCATAAATAGTTGAGGTAAGGCAGTTGTTATGCAAGTGCAAATCATAAAGTTATACCAACGATCTATAACTGTGCTGTAGTATGCTGCACCGCTAAATCCCTTGGTCAATTTTCAGTCGGCGCCAACACCACTCTTGAACGACTGAATTTAACTACTGCCTAAGATCTTTAACGACTCGCACCACTTCATGATCGCCGTTGATGGTTTCGATGCTAAAACCCAATTTAGTAACCAGCGACAACATGGGTTTGTTCACCGCCAATACCTCGCCTTCAAAAAATAATATGCCTTTGGCTTTAGCAGTTTGCAACAAGGTTTTCATTAGTTTGGTGCCTATGCCCAAGCATTGGCAGTCGTCGGCAACAACCAGGGCAAATTCTACTGAATGTCCATCCGGATTGACCATGTAGCGGCCCACACCCAATTCACTGGGCATGTTATCGTCGCTGGTTACCGCGACAAAAGCCATTTCCCGGTCATAATCGATTTGGGTAAAACGCACCACCATTTCGGGTGTTAATTCCTGCAAGGATTGCATAAAACGAAAATACTTGGTGCGCTCAGACAAGCGATGGACAAAATCTTTTTCCAGGTTGGCATCTTCAGGGCGAATCGGCCTTATAGTAATATTGGAACCGTTGGTTAGTTGATACTTCTGGCTTAGTTCATGCGGATAGGGATGAATTGCCATATGCGAATAAGGCGAAAGCTGATGCGAAGTTTGTGCTTTAATTCGGGCATCAACTGCCATGACGCCATGCTCATCAACGATCAGTGGATTAATGTCCAGCTCTAAAATCTCCGGCAGTTCGCTGACCATCGTAGAAACGTTCAGCAACACATCAACTAAGGCCTGTTTGTTGGCGGGCGGTAATTGACGGAAAGCGCCCAGATATTTGGCAGCTTTGGTTTTCGAGATCATTTGCTCAACCATGTAAGCATTCAGCGGAGGCAAGGCAACGGCGTTATCTTGCAAAATTTCAACCATGGTGCCGCCCAAACCAAAGCTGATAGCCGGGCCAAAAACAGGGTCCCGGACTACGCCTATCATTAATTCACGGCCGCTAGGTGAGCGAAACATCGGCTCGACGGTCATGCCAACTTCAGTGATTTCGGGATATTTTTGTTTAATCGCGGATTCCATTTCCAGAAAGTTATGCGAAATCTCCTGGACACTGTTTATATTAAGCCGCACGCCGCCAATATCTGACTTATGGCTGAATTCTGCCATGTTAACTTTTAAAACGACCGGAAAGCGTAATGTTTCTGCGGCAATCATTGCATCCTTGGCACTGGATACTTTGATGGTTTGTGTAACAGGAATATGGAAGGCGGCAAGAATGGCTTTCGACTCCTGTGCCGTTAAAACCTGACGACCTTCTGAAAGCACCCGTTCGATAATCAGGCGGGCACCGGAAACATCGGGAGTTGCCAGTTCATTGGTAGGTGAGGGGATTTGTTTAAGCAATATCTGATTCTGGGTATAACTGGCCAGAAATGAAAAGGCATCCACAGCGATTTCCGGGGTACTAAAGTGAGCAACCTTGCTGTTGGCAAACAGGTCTCGGCCTTCCTGAACCCGAGCTCCCCCGGTCCATGACGCCAGTACAGGTTTTTTGCTGGTTTTTGAGCCTTCAATAATGCATTCGGCAACTTGTGTGGGGTTAGTCATTGCTTGAGGCGTTAAAATCACCAGGATGCCATCAATATTTTTATCTTTAAGACAGATTTCAAGTGCTTTTTGATAGCGTTCAGAAGTCGCATCACCAAGAATGTCGACAGGATTGGCATGAGACCAGTGTACAGGCAAAACTTCGTCCAGAGCAGCAATGCTGGCCGGGCTCAGTTCTGCCATGGTGACGCCGACATCTTCAGCGCGATCAGTACTCATAACGCCAGGGCCGCCGGCATTGGTAATAATTGCCAGACGGTCTTTTTTAACCACATAATTATTTGCCAAAACGCGGGCAGCAGAAAATAATTCATTGATATTGTAAGCCCTGACCACGCCCGCTCTGGCAATCGCTGCATCAAATACATTGTCGCCACCAACCATTGCTCCTGTATGAGACATGGCGGCTTTACAACCCGCTTCATGACGGCCGGATTTAATCAAAATAACCGGTTTTAGTCGGGCAGCAGCTTTAAGGCCGCTTAAAAAGCGTCTTGCATCGCGGATGCCTTCAACGTACATCAAAATGCCCGTCGTTTTACCGTCTGTAGCCAGATAATCGAGTACCTCGCCAAAATCAATGTCGGCAGCGCCACCCATTGAGACTACGGTTGAAAAACCGATATCCTGGGATTTAGCCCAGTCCAGAATCGCCGTGCAGACGGCACCTGATTGGGAGAGCAGTGCTAAACTGCCATCCTTTACCGTACCGTCGCCAAAGGTTGCATTAAGTTTGCCACTTGGACGAATAACGCCGAGACAGTTAGGGCCAATAATGCGTATGCTGTAGCGATGTGCAATGTCCAGTACTTCTTGCTGCAAGCGCTTGCCTTCGGCACCCAGTTCGCCAAAGCCAGCACTGATAATGATCACGGAAGTAACGCCTAACTCTCCGCATTGTCGAACAATGCCAGGCACACTGAGCGCTGGCGTGGCAATTACAACCAGGTCAAGATCTTCAGGTACGGTTGAAAGATCAGGATAAGCTTTTAAGCCCAATAAGGTTTCACGTTTATTGTTGACCGGATAAAGTCCTCCTTCGAAGCCAGCTTCCTGCATGTTAAGCAGTAATCGATAACCGACACTATCCTCTCGTTCCGATGCGCCAACCAAGGCAACAGACTTAGGTGTGAAAAAACGGTTCAAATAATGAGGGCCCATTGACGATGCTCCGGAAATAAAAAATAAAAAAAGACGTTCCAATGGGTAAAATTCTAACATTGATAGCAGGTTGATCGGATTAAATTTTAATGACGGTGATTATCGCAATTCTCAATATGCCGTTAAATCTACCTGATTTCAGGATTAGGTGGTCGGAGGATCCCGCTTCCTGTGAGGAATATGCCCAACTTGCCGGTCTTTTTGTCCATTTTCTGTGTTCTACAAATGATTATATAGTCCACTATGCGCACATCATTTTTGCGTCTCGGAAATTACTTCTTGTATCGCTCTACTACCTGCATCCATGTCGTCGTTGAAAATAAAAAATCTTGCGCCATATGGGGATTTTTATTTTACGCTTGAGGCCAGTCCGCGAGCATGACAGTGAGCAGTTGCTATCTGTAATCAAAGTGGAAGTACGTAGAAAAAGTCTTGAAGTTATACTTGCGCTAACATGAAGATCGCTTTTACTTAAGTAGAGAAACGAATCGTCCATTAAACCAAATAGCGAGTGCAACAAGTAGGCGAGCATGATCAGCTTTGACATTCCAACGGTCAAGGATTGTTATGAAACTATTGATAGAGCCCAAGTCTCTGCTTCAGGCTACATAGTGGAGCATTTTGAGAACGCCCGAAAGCTTTCAAATACTATAAAAAACTATGATCTGAATTATAAAGCCAAGTATTCTTCCTAATTGATGGTGAGCGCCGAGCTCTCAAAAAGGTTATCATTTCAAGATAAAAAAATAAAATGAGATAAACTATCAATATGGCGTTGCCTTTTTTACTTCAAGCCAGCCTCCAACCAAGAGAAAAACCACCAATGTTTACGCTACCCTCCATGTGGAATTTGATAATTTCCACTATCGTGTTTTTAATTGCAGCAAAGCATCTCCATCGCTATCTGGAAGGGCAAGGATTGCCTACGGGTATGACGCGTGGCACACTGGTTTTTGTGTTGGCCTCTTTGGCGTCATGGGGTTCCGGGGAGTTGGTCGACTGGTCGCAAGCAAAAATTCAGGGGCCGCAAGTTATTGCGCAATCTTCTGATACAGATGAACTTACGCAACTGCTAAAGTTGGTTGGTCAGCTGCAACCCGTAGTCGCGGAACTAAAAGAGTCAGGCTCAAATTAAAAGCTTAACGGTGCTGGTCAGTCCGCAATTAATCAATGGAGCATTAAAATGAACCGTGACAGTCAAAAAATAGCAATAGCCAAAAAATTCGCCAAGTTACACGAAACGCCAGTCGCTGTTTGGACGCCTGAGAAGGATTATTCCTCTGATGATGAGCGCTTTCTGGCTGTTTATGAAAATCTTGTTATTGGTGTTTATGGTGACTGCTATGGTATTAACGCCGAGTATGATGAAGAAGGTGAATTAATAGCTGAAGCAACTGAATTTGAAGTTGAGGTTGATCGGTTCGAATCCACAGGTGATCATGGTGATATATTCTTTTTTGAAATAACTACTGAATTGACTGGTATAGGTCGATTTATTGAAGAGCATGGTCAACATGGAGATTGGTAATTTAGATCCATTTTTTGATTTTTTATATACCTAAGAAAATATACGAAATTAAAGTAATTTACATTGTTTGACTTGTGTAAAATTGTAATTTTTTGAATAAGCTAATAAATTGTTATGCGCTTTACCATGTATGTTAATCTAATAGTATTGAAAATAAATAAATTTAAATAACTTGAGAAAAAATTGAATATGAGTAGTTTACCGAATTGCCCAAAATGTGGCTCAGAATACACTTACAATGATGGCACCATGAATATTTGTCCTGAATGTGCCCATGAATGGTCGCAAGATGCACAAGCTGAAAGTGGTAGTGATGATCGAGTGATAAAAGATGCCAACGGCAATGTGTTGCAAGATGGTGACACTATTACAGTAATCAAAGACCTTAAGGTTAAAGGCTCCTCATTGGTGGTTAAAGTGGGCACTAAGGTAAGGAATATAAGATTGGTCGAAGGTGACCATGATATTGATTGTAAAATCGATGGGATTGGAGCGATGAAGCTTAAATCGGAATTTGTAAAAAAAGTTTAAAAGCTGGCGTTTGTTTATAAATATGCATGCTGTTAATTCAGGCTTGAAACAGGGTGATATTTTTTGTAATGTGGAGCCAATGATATTGATTCTACATCACAAGTTACAGGCTTTTAGTTTGTAATGTTTATGTAATTAATTCTACTTTGTCAGATTATAAAAAGCTCGTCATACCCTCCGGGAAGCCGGTATCCAGTGCCAGGGATGGTAAGTTTAAATCCATCCCTGGAGTCTGGGTTAAGGCAGTCCATGCCGAAATGACAATTTTGGATACTGTTATCAAGTAATTTGACAAAGTAGAGTTAAGGCTTTTATCTCTTGATTAATGTCGCCAGGAAACAAGATCCTCAATTGGCTCAAGATGTGTGTCGATGTCAATATTATTGAATAAAATCATGATCTGTTGTTCTATGGTTTCAACCAGATCATGGCCTTGTTGAACGGTCCAGTTGCCAGGCACCAGAATATGCACAGACATGAAGCGGCGTGAACCGGCATAACGGGTGCGCAGGGCGTGATAAGCAATATCGTCGGAGTCTGAGAATTGATCAAGTATTTGTATTATGGCAGCCTGTTCCTCGTCTGTAAGCGCCGTGTCAATCAACCCCGAAATCGTGCGTCGTATCAGTTGCAGACCGGCCCACACGATATTGATCGCTACCAAAATAGCGATGATGGGATCAAGAATTTCCCAGCCGCTCATGCCCAGCTTCCTGGCAACAGCCAGACTGGGTTCAAAGTAATTGGCAGCGGTGATTGAGGCTATCCCGATCAGGATACCAACTGTTGTCCAAACATCGGTCATTAAATGCTTGCCGTCGGATTCCAGGGTTATTGACTGACGGCGCTTACCGACACTAATCAGTATTTTTGCAACTACCAGATTAATCAGCGAGGCAAAGATGGAAATCGCAATGCCGATGTCCAGTTGCTGCAAGGGTTGCGGGGTCCACAAGCGTTCCCAGGCGGTGACGCCGATACTGATCGCAGCCAACAAAATCAAGATGCCTTCCGCGCCGCTGGAAAAATATTCAATTTTTTCGTGGCCATAGGCATGTTTGTCATCGGGAGGACGAGCCGAAATGCTTAACACGATTAGCATAATTACTGCCGCCATTAAATTGATTATTGATTCGAGCGCATCGGACAATAATCCGACCGAATCGGTAAGCAGGTAAGCGTAGCTTTTTAGTGCAATTGTTGCGATTGCGGCCATGATTGACAGCCAGCCATAGCGGGATAGTGATTGTTGTTGCGTATTCATAAGCTTTTGACTTGCGGCAAGGGTTTGTTATTGGGTTGTATCTTGGTTGTTGCGCTTGGGTTGGATTTAGACATACATATTTTGTTCACAAATCATTGGCAGTTGATAAAATAAATCATCGCAGGAATAGTACTGATTTTTTATTTAGGGTCGCGTAGATATTTGTAGAAATAATGCGGCAGTTGTTTGTATAGTTGTTTGTATTATAACTGCTTCTTCCTAAATTAAATTTATTAAGTTTTATCAGGATTCAAAACAATGGACTACACCAAAATTCTACAGGAATTAAATAATGCTTCATTATTTGATTTACACAGATTGCAATCAGCAATTTATCAGGAATTACTAAACGCACTTTCGATTTCGTCAGGTTGAAATAAACCATCACTAGTGGTTTATTTCAACCTCCGGTTTCTTTTGGGTGTGATAAGATCCTGTTTGATTAGGTGCTAGCTATTGATTTTATTTCTTTTTAATACTTGTGGCATGGAAATAGCTTTACAGTCTGTAAGTGCCGGTAAAAAGTTCATTGATTAGTAAATTTATTACATGGTTACATAAAACGTTTGATGCTTATTTAATGTACATTTCCAGGAGTAGAACTGCCGTGATATTAGAAATTATCTTTGCGAGTGTTTTTGGCGTAGCTGTTTTTTATGCTCATATTTTTATCAAAAAAATATCAAATGACGAGTGACGATCATAAATAAAAGATTTGAATCACCTGTAAAGTCAATCACCTAAAATTTGAAGCTGGTAATAGGGCTATTAAAGTTGAAAATTTCCTGAAATGCCAGCTTGAGAGCTTTTTTTCGACTTGACAACGTTGCTGAGACGGGCGCTTTAAACTTTAAATTAATGGCCTGTCCAGGGCATTACAGGAACGGTGGAGATACTGTTGGCGGGAGCTCCGTCAATCAGTTTACGGCTAACTGCGACATAAACCAGCGTATTTCGCTTGGCGTCAAACAGGCGAGTCACGCGTGTTTCTTTAAACAGGATAGAGGTGTCTTCGCTAAAAGCGGTTTCCTGTTCCGGCAGTTTGCTATTAATAACGATCGGCCCCACTTGACGGCAGGCAATCGAGAATTGGGACGGATCTTCCGCAACTCCCAAGGTTCCGCTGATTCCGCCGGTGCGCGCCTGACTGATATGACAGGTGACGCCTTGAACTTTGGGGTCATCAAAAGCTTGTACGCAGACTTTATGATTTGCGCCGATCAGTTTCCAGGCGGTGGTGATGCAACCAATTTCTTCTGCCTGGGCTTCGTAAGTTAAAGAAATAAGCAATAGTGCACTTGCTGCAAGGGTTTTTTTCATAGGAGTCACAAAAGAGTTATTGGCTGATAGCGCTGAATTGTAACAGATAATAGTCATTAACCTAAAAACCGCCGATGAACCTTCCAAATCTTGTCTGCGGGTCAAAGGTTGTGCTTTTCTTCATCACTCCAAACTTTACTTAAGCATTGTAAAATAGCGTAAATCCGTGATAAGTAACATTGTGTGGTGAAAATGATATTTTTTGCCCGGAAAGCGCTACACTACATAGACTACAAAGTTTAATGAGGTTTGAATTATGAAAAAATTAGCTTCAATCTGTGGGTTTTCGTTATTTTTTTTAAGTACTTTTGTTTTTGCTGATGCGCATTTTTTTGTTGGTAAAGATCGTACCAATGCGGCTATAGTTTCTGGTGTAGCGGGTCAAACCCGGATTTTGATAGAGCATGCAAAGGTCGCTTTGGAACATACGCTAGAGGCTTCCCTCACTGCCAAGGGCGTAGAAAAAAGTCATTTAGACTCAGCGGCAAGGGAACTCCAGGAATGTCTTGATCTTGCGGGTATGGGTCATGTCGGTGCCGCTACCATGCACGCTGAAGCGGCTGAAAAGCATATCAAGGCCAGCAATAAATGATGGATAGTGCGTCAATCCGGTACTGTATTCCATTAATTAAGTGATAACATGCCTTGAAAAGCTGTTATCACTTTGTGGTTGCTTACTTTGTGCAGGCGCAAAGCTTTAATCCCAAATGACAATGAGCCTGCAACTAAATTTTTTTAAAGGGTAATTGTCGATTCCATTTGGCTGATCTTCAAGCAATCCCGGAGCCTTTGTTCAAAGCAGCCCCGATAAATCATCAGACTGATACGCATCATGACTTTATTAACACCTAATATATTTCACCTTATCGCCACCTCGCGGCCTGCTTTTCTTTTATTGCCTCTTTGCAGTCTGTCACTAGCGCTGGCTTATGTTATTTCGCAAGGTATTTATATCAATTTGCTACATTTAGCTTTGCTTCTTACGGGAGCTTTAGCGGCGCATATCAGCGTAAATATGTTTAATGAATATGAAGACTTTAAAAGCGGGCTTGATTTTAATACTGAACGCACTCCCTTTAGTGGCGGTAGTGGTACGCTTCCCGCCAGACCCGATTTAGCGGGATCAGTTTATTTTGGCGCGCTGACTGGTTTGATGATTACAACGCTGATTGGTTTGTATTTCTTGTGGATTATTGGTTGGGGGTTGTTACCGATTGGTCTGGCTGGTCTTACGCTGATTTATTTTTATACCCAAAAAATCACCCGTTGGCCTTTTTTTTGTTTAATTGCGCCGGGTCTGGCCTTTGGGCCATTGATGATAGGCGGGGCTTATTATGTGTTAAGTGGTCACTTTAGTTTGGCCGTTACTTTAGGTTCGATAGTGGTTTTTTTTCTGGTTAATAATTTGTTATTGCTTAACCAGTTTCCTGATCTGGAGGCTGATAAGGCGGTAGGGCGACGTCATCTGCCGATATTATTGGGCAGAAAAAAATCAGCATGGATTTATATCGGTTTTTTGATGGCAACGTACAGCTTGATCATTGTGTGTGTTTATCTGGCATTTTTACCAATAACAGGTTTATTGGGCTTATTGTCATTAGCGCTTGCTATCCCAGCTGCCATTTTAAGCCTTAAATACGCAGACGATATGGAAAGATTAAAGCCGGTCTTGGCGTTGAATGTTGCGATAACTTTAAGTACGCCGGTTTTGGTTGCCATCGGAATTATTTTGTAGAGACGAATAAATCGCCAAACAATTTAGCGTAGCTTGTTTCCAGTCTGGGCATCAAATATAGCGGTTTCCTGCGCAAGTTGTCCGACAGTTCCATGTATTATAAAAATATCGGTCTTTGCAAAGCTTGTTAACAGCTTCCTCGCTTCCCTGATAGCGGGTCGGGTTGTAGCATTGGCGCTGGTGGAGACTAGCGGACTTCCAAAGTGAGCGCACAAATCGCGGGCTACAG
>CAIKYI010000628.1 GCA_903831545.1 uncultured Methylobacter sp.
TGCAACTGAACATTGTTTGCTGGTAAGTATCTGGCACAGCCACAGGTTATCCATTGCAATCATCAATTGATCCAGTAACCGGATCAGCTCCACAAACTGGGCAATCTGCGGCGAGGTGATGCGGGCTTTAAAATCGGCGGGATGAGTATAGCCCGGCGCCTCGGCAATGCCGTTATCAGTCAGGGCAACCGCATATAAATTAACTAAAAAACCAGAGATAATACCCAGTTTTTTTGGAGATTTTCTACCATGTCATTAAGTTTACAAGAAGCTTTTTCGTCTCTTGAAGATCCACGAGTTGAAAGGCATAAACGCCATATGCTGATTGATATTATTATCCTGTCTATTTGCGCTGTTATTAGTGGAGCAGACGGCTGGGAAGCCATTGAACAATTTGGTAAAAACAAAAAGGACTGGCTGCGAAAATGGATAGATTTGGAGAATGGCATACCTTCACATGATTGTATTGCACGGGTAATTTCCAGGATAAAACCCAGCGAAATGACGGACTGTTTTATCGTTTGGGTAAACAATGTTGCTGAACTTACACAGGGTGAAGTTGTTGCTATTGATGGAAAAACGGCACGGCGCTCATATAATCGTAAAAATAAGCTCGGTGCCATTCATATGGTAAGTGCTTGGGCAAATCAAAAGAGTATGTCTTTAGGGCAGGTAAAAACAGAAGAAAAATCTAACGAGATTACGGCGATACCGGTGTTACTTGATATGCTTGAAATCAAAGGTTGTATCATCACCATTGATGCGATGGGATGCCAAACTGACATTGCCGAAAAGATTATTGAAAAACAAGCGGGTTATGTTTTAGCCGTTAAAGATAATCAAAAGTTTCTGCATGAGGCAATCATCGATTATTTCAATGTTGCTATAGCGGCTAATGCCCCAGAGTTATGCCTGTTACAGGACCATACAGAAATTAATGCTGAACATGGGCGCATCGAAATACGGCGCTGTTACTTATCAACTTGCCTTGATACGCTACCTGATGTTTCACGCTGGAAAGGCATTAAAAGTATCGGCATGGTTGAAAGTGAACGAACCCTTAATGGCAAAACCAGCATTGCTCGTCGGCATTACATCTGCACATTAACGGATGTTAAACCCTTCGCTCATGCGGTACGAGCGCATTGGGGCGTGGAAAATTCATTACATTGGGTGCTGGACGTAACTTTTAGAGAAGATGAATCACGTATCCGTACGGGTTATGCTCCTGAAAACTTTAATATTTTCCGTCAACTTGGTATTAATCTGCTTAAAAATGAACCCTCTAAAATGAGCATTAAGAAAAAACGTTTTAAAGCCGCTTTGAACGATCAATTCAGGGAAAATGTGATTTTTTCGACGTGAAGTTTATATGCGGTTGCCCTGAAGCAATCACCTATTGATAGCTGACTTTCGTGCTTGCAATGTTTCGAGAAAATCACAAGTAGCAGTCGCCTCTTAGTAGCCAGCCAATAAACGACGCCTAAAAGTAGTAACATTAAAATCGCCGGCTCATTCGATGACTTATTGCTTAAATTTCAGATTTTATGTATTTTTTCCATGAAAACATATTGTTGAATTGGGCCGGCCCCATTCACTGGCA
>CAIKYI010000629.1 GCA_903831545.1 uncultured Methylobacter sp.
CGACTCGTTGTTTTCGCTTTATATTCTGGGTGTATTATTACGTTTTTTATTGCAATGGTCTGGCGCTGATTTTTACAACCCTATTTCCCAGTTCCTGGTAAAAGCAACGCACCCGCCGTTAAAACTGCTGCGCCGCTTTGTGCCGTCTATCGGAAAAATAGATACCTCCTCGCTGGTTTTGGTATTTGGCTTGCAAATGTTGGCTGACTTTTCAATATTACTGTTAAAAGGCGTCAGTATCAGCATCGGCGCCCTAACCATTTTGTCGTTTACCCAACTGGTCTCCTTGCTGATAAATATTTTTATCTACGCCGTATTTGCCAGAGCAATACTCAGCTGGATAAACCCCGGATCATTTAATGCGGCATCATCCATTTTACGCAGCCTGACCGAACCTTTGCTTGAGACTTGTCGCAAAGTCATTCCTGATCTGGGCGGCATTGATTTATCACCTTTGGCAGCATTAATGTTGTTGCAACTTGCAAAAATGGTGATCTTGCCACCTTTGCATCAGCTCGCCAATTTAATCGGTTGAACTGGTATCAATGGGACAAAGGCGTTTTGACCTTGAATCTCCATGTTCAACCTAAAGCGAGCAAGGATGAATGGTCAGGACTTCATGGAGACCGGCTAAAGCTCAGAATCAAAGCGCCTCCGATTGACGGCAAAGCCAATCAGCATCTGCTAGTTTTTATTGCCAACGAGTTTGCGGTCACTAAATCGGCCTGCAAACTCATCTCGGGAGAATCCGGCAGGGAAAAACGCATTTCTATCTGTTCGCCCAAAAAGCTGCCCTCCTTGCCGGACGCACTGGAATTTAATATTTCTCTGCAACCGCTTCGAGATATATGAAAAATACACGCAGTATTAAATCGTTTTTTTCGCCTTTTAGCGGCCACCTATTTTTCAGCTTCTGCTATCTTTACAATATTATTTATTTTTCCTGAAAAGATCATTTCTTCAGCCATGCAAAAACGCATTTGTTCAGCCAGTATTTTTTTAGCCTGCTCCATTTTCTTATGTGGCAGCCATCCCGCATTTGCAAAAAAAATGTACAAGTGGGTCAATGAGCAAGGTGAAACTACTTTCTCAGATCAGGTACCCCCTGAAAACTCACAATATCGCAGAGAATCGCTAAATGAAAAAGGTCGTGTTGTTGAAGTTACTGAACAAGCAAAAACTAAAGAACAACAGGCTATGGAGAATCGGCTTAACGAGCTGAAAAAAGCCCAGGAAAAAGTGATTGCCCAACAAGCAGCCAATGATAAAGTGCTGCTAAGCACCTTTCGCAATCTGGAGGACATGCAAGCGAGTCTTTACGCCAAAATGCAATCGTTGGATACACAACGTAATGTGGCTCAAGGGAATTTAAAACGGGTAGAAATTCAACTGGAAAACCAACAAAAAAAAGCCGCCGAACTCGAACGCAACGGCAAAAAAGTTCCATCCTTTTTGCTAAACGAAATAAAACAAACAGAAGCGCAAATACAAGCCGCATATGCTGAAATAAATAGCCACATCGAAAAAAAGAACCGCGCCAAAGCCGAATTTGAAGCCGACATTGAGCGTTTCAAATTTTTAACGTTAAGAAACGCCGATCCTTCAAAAGCATCGGACAACAATACCGACAACCAGACTGCTGACCAGATTGGCTTGTATACCTGCGAAACTGAAACACTCTGTAACAAGGCCTGGTTAAGCGCACATGAATTTTTCAAAGCTCACGCCACCACTCCGATTGATACTGATACTGACAAGTTAATTATGGGCAGGTCTCCGACAATCGACAGTGACCTCAGCTTATCAATCTCAAAAATAGTGGACGAAAATAAAAAACTACAGCTTTTTCTCGATATCCGCTGCCGGGATTCATCCCTGGGTGCAGAGCTATGCGCCAGTCAAAAAGTCAGCGCAATCAGATCTGCGTTCAGGTCATTTATTGAAGCTGCTGTGGGTAAATAAGAGTTGGCAACCGTTCGTGAAGCACGAATGCCAAATCACTCCCCATGCAGCAATAAAGTACCAACACCTTGATTTGTAAACAGCTCCAAAAGCACCGCGTGATCAACGCGACCATCAATAATATGCACGCTGGTGACACCGCCTTTTATCGCATCGGTACCGCAACGGGTTTTGGGAATCATGCCTCCGGAAATGGTGCCATCGGCAATAAGATCTTCGGTATTTTTTAACGATAAACCGGTAAGTAACGTTCCCTGTTTATCCATAATTCCAGGTATGTTGGTCAGTAAAATCAACTTTTCAGCTTTTAACTGTTCAGCTATTTTTCCGGCTACCAGATCGGCATTGATGTTGTAGGAACGCCCATCTTCTCCAACCCCAATTGGGGCTATAACAGGTATAAAATCACTTTCTACCAGCATATCAAGAACCCCGGAATCAATATTACTGACTTCCCCAACATGTCCCAAATCAACCATCTCCTGAGCCAACTCTCCGGGTAAGACTTCGCGTGGAGTCAGATGCAATTTTTTTGCACGAATCAAATTTCCATCTTTGCCGGTCAAGCCTACCGCTTTACCACCATGCATATTGATTAAATTAACGATTTCCTTGTTTACCAGACCCCCCAAAACCATCTCAACCACGTCCATGGTTTCACTGTCGGTAATACGCATACCATCAACAAAACCAGTGGTTTTGCCCAACTTTTCCAACAGCTGGCCAATTTGCGGGCCGCCACCATGAACCACGATCGGATTCAAGCCAACCAGTTTCATCAAAACAATATCTCGTGCAAAACTGTGTTTCAGGTCTTCATCAATCATGGCGTTGCCGCCGAATTTAACCACAATAGTTTTTCCTTTAAATCGCTGGATATAAGGCAGTGCCTCAATCAATACGTCGGCTATCTGGGAAGCTTTTCTTTTTTGCATTATTGGATTTCCGTTATGTGTGATTTTAGGTATTGTTCACGAAAAGCATAAAAATATCTAAAAGCGATGCCCTGTAGATCATCGTTATTGTTTTCACGATTCGGATTTGTGGTTAGCCCTTCGACACGCTCAAGGCAAACAGAACAAGTTTTCAATTTTATGGCAGTCCCGCTGAACTCTAAGAATGTTGTAAAATATTTTCGCAGATGAAAAAGCTTCTATCTACAACTGATGAATAATCTTTCCGGCCTGCAAAGTATGGGTTACCCGTCCTTTTAGGATTTGGCCCCAGAACGGCGTATTTACTCCCTGAC
>CAIKYI010000630.1 GCA_903831545.1 uncultured Methylobacter sp.
CTCACTAGCCTCCTAAATATAAGCCTAATGTCTATTCCCTACTGGCGATTGTCAGGTTTTTACTTCTTTTATTTTGCCACAGTAGGCGGATTTATCCCTTACTGGAGTCTGTATTTAAAAGACAGTGGTTTCAATCCAGTTCAAATTGGCGAACTTTCGGCGCTGACCGCCGGCACAAGAATTATCGCTCCCATACTTTGGGGTTGGATTGCCGATCGTACCGGAAAAAATCTTCGTATTATTCGTATAGCCGCTTTTTTTACCGCCGTATTGTTTGCCGGCTTTTTATATAGCCAAGGATATTTTTGGTTTGCCTTGATAACGGTAGGCTTTAGTTTTTTTTGGAACGCCGCTTTACCGCAATTTGAAGCCATTACTTTAGCGCATTTAAAAAAAGAAGCGCATCGTTACAGCCAGATAAGGCTCTGGGGATCAATCGGTTTTATTGTAGCGGTTTTGGGCATAGGCTGGCTTTTGGATCATTACCCGCCGACTATGCTTCCTGCCGTGATTTGCGGATTAATGATGTTGATCTGGTTAGTCAGTTTAACGGTGCCGGTAACCAGGGCAATCAGTCATGAAGTTACTGCCGTTGGTATTGTGCAAATCCTAAAAAAACCGGAAGTACTGGCTTTTCTGGGGGTTAACATGTTACTGCAACTTGCCCATGCGCCTTATTATGTTTTTTATTCAATTTATTTAAAGCACTATGAATACTCGGCAAGTCTTACCGGGCTTCTTTGGGCGCTTGGTGTTTTTGCCGAGATAATCCTGTTTATTTTTATGCGTGGTGTGTTGCAGTGCTTTTCCTTGCGAGCCATTTTACTGTTCAGTATTTTTCTTGGTGTTATTCGTTGGTTGCTCATTGCCTGGTTTGTCGATTATTTCTGGTTGCTGATTTTAGCCCAAGTATTACATGCAGCAACGTTTGGCGGCGTTCATGTGGCTGCGATTCATTTGGTTCATCAGTATTTTGGCGGACAGCATCAAGGAAAAGGCCAGGCACTTTATAGCAGCTTGAGTTATGGTCTGGGTGGCATGTTGGGAAGCTATTACAGCGGCTATTACTGGGAATCCATAGGTTCTACGATGATTTACTCTTTGGCGGCAGTTTGTTGTGGCGTGGCTTTTATGATTGCTTATATTTGGGTTGGTCGGGAAAATTCTCAAAACAGCCGTGTGTTGGGTTAAAATATGAGTCAATTGTTTTTAGGGGACTTTCGCTTAAGACGTCTATTGTTGGTTGACGTGCTTTGATAATGAATTTATCCCTATAGCCATGATTGCCTTGTCTTACTTTATCAGGAAATATTGTGTTTGAAATTATAAAAAGCGGAGGTTGGATGATGTTTCCGATCGTACTGTGTTCGATTACTGCGATGGCTATTATTGCGGAACGCTTTTGGTCGTTACGAAGAAAAAAGATCCTGCCTCCCGAACTGGTTGCCCAGGTCTGGAAATTATCCCGTGAAAAAAAGCTGGATGATATTGCCTTGCGTCACTTGAAATACAGTTCGCCTTTAGGTTGTATTTTGGCCGCTGGTCTTGCCAATAGTAGTCACGGCAGAAAGTTCATGAAGGAATGTATTGAAGAAACCGGTCGCAAGGTCGCACATGACCTGGAACGCTTTCTTAATACCTTGGGTACTATTGCCGCCATCGGTCCTTTATTGGGTTTGTTGGGTACCGTGTTCGGCATGATTGATATTTTTTCTTCGCTTATGTTGCATGGTGCGGGAAACCCGGCAGCGTTGGCGGGCGGCATTTCAGTAGCGTTGATTACTACCGCGTCAGGGTTGGCGGTTGCTATCCCCAGTCTGATTTTTCATCGCTATTTTGAAAGACTGGTTGATGAATATGTCGTCATCATGGAAGAGGAAGCGTTAAAGCTGGTTGATATTTTGCATGAAGACCGGAAAACCTCCTGATGAAATTTCAACGCAAAAAAAGGGAAAATGTCGATATTACCCTGATCTCCATGATCGATGTGCTGTTCGTGTTGTTGTTATTTTTTATGGTTTCTACCACCTTTAATCAACATACCGAAGTCAATATCAAGCTTCCCGAAGCCGATGGTACAGAAACGACCGAACATCCCAAAACAATTTCCCTGGTTATTGATGCTGAAGGTATTTATTCGCTGATTAATGAAGAGGGCACGACAAATCGCTTGGCCGATCAAACCAGAGCAGGTTTGAAACAGGAATTGGGCAAACTGTCCGAACAAGCAAAGGCGCTTCCTTTTATCATCAATGCCGATGACAAAACGCCTAACAAAGCGGTTATGACGGCACTGGATATTGCCGGTCAGGTCGGGTTTAGTCATATTACTTTTGCCACATTGCATCCAACTGATTAAGCATGAAAAAAACCCTAGCCCGATGGTTGGTAGACGTCTGGTATAAAGATCCGTTTATCGGTGTTTTTTTAATGCCCTTGGGATTTTTGTTCAGCGATATTGTTAAGTTCCGGAAATTTTTATATCGCTTTGGGCTATTAAAAACACATACATTGCCAGTTCCGGTTATTGTGATTGGCAATATCACTGTGGGCGGTACCGGTAAAACGCCTTTGCTTATCTGGCTGGCGCAGTTACTTAAAGAACAGGGCTTTAAACCCGGTATTATCAGCAGAGGTTATGGCGGGCAAGCTGAACACTGGCCGCAATGGGTTGAGCAAAACAGTACCGCAGCACAGGTCGGTGACGAAGCCTTGTTGATCGCCCGGCAAACAGCTTGTCCCATGGCTGTAGGCCCGTTGCGGGTTGAAGCTGCCAGGTTATTACTCAGGCACGCAGACTGCGATGTCATTTTATCTGACGATGGTCTGCAACATTACGCGTTAAACAGAGATATTGAGATTGCCGTAATTGATGGCGAACGGCGTTTTGGCAACAGTTATTGTCTGCCGGCAGGGCCGTTACGTGAACCCATAGAGCGCTTGCAGAGTGTTGATTTGATCGTCGTCAACGGAGAGAAATCAGAAGATAACGAATATACCATGCACATGACTGGCACTATCGCTATCAATCTGCTTACCGGACAGCACAAGCCCTTGCTGGAATTTAAAGCGCTTCGTTGCCATGCTTTAGCCGGTATTGGTAATCCCGAGCGCTTTTTTAAACTCCTTGAAATGGCCGGTTTGACTTGCCAAACTCACAGCTTTCCTGATCATTATAAATTTCAAGCGGCTGACATTTCTTTTCCCCGTTTCAATCAGGAAATGCCAGAGCCGGTCTTTATGACCGAAAAGGATGCCGTGAAATGTATGGCGTTTGCCGATAGCGCTCATTGGTACGTTCCGGTTACAGCCAATCTGGAAACAGGTTTTTCCGGACAGTTATTGGCCATGTTAAATGGCTTGGACAACTTGACTCATAAAAGTTCGTAAACAAACCAATACCGAGAGTGAGTAATGAAGACTTTTTGGATGTTATTGCTATGGGCTTTAGTCATTGGTCAGGTAAACGCAGAAACACGTATAGCCATATTGGATTTTGAGTTGCTCGATTTGACCTTGGCGCCCAATATACCATCAGAGATACAAAGAACCGCAGGCATAAAAGCCCTGTTGGAAACGGAATTGAAGCAGGCCGGCTATAAAATCGTAACAGTAGATGCAAAGTCGCAACAGTTTGCCAATGGCGGTGTCGGTTACCTTTTTGACCATGATGATAGTGCCGCGAAACTCGCTAATAATGTCGGTGCCGATTATATTTTGGTCGGCAGATTACATAAACCCAGCTATTTGTTTGCTTACCTGATGGGGCATTTAATCAGGGCCAGGGATGGATATTTACTGGGTAATTACATCTCAGAAACAAAGGGCAGCGATAAAAAGTTAACGCAAAAAGGCGTTGAAAGTCTTGCCGTTAAAATCGACAACGATTTGGAACGTATTTACATGCCTCCGCCTCCCAGGTTAATGCCCAACTGACAGAA
This sequence comes from uncultured Methylobacter sp., assembly GCA_903831545.1. Lineage (GTDB taxonomy): Bacteria > Pseudomonadota > Gammaproteobacteria > Methylococcales > Methylomonadaceae > Methylobacter_A. Next base: position 3,942 of record CAIKYI010000630.1, read on the forward strand.
GCAAGTCCCGGGTTACAATTTCATAATAAGCAGGAAAAGAACTTAAAAAAATGAGTCAAAACAAACTAAAAATCTGCAGGGCAAGCCCGCGCAATCATATGCTAATAATGGATTTACCAAAGGATGGTTTGTAACTTATGTTAATACAGGGAAATTTTGAACAACTGCCGTTAAAGGAATTTGCCGAAAAAGCGTACCTGGATTATTCCATGTATGTGATTTTGGACAGGGCGCTGCCGAATATTGCCGATGGCTTAAAACCGGTGCAACGGCGGATTGTTTACGCCATGTCTGAATTGGGTTTGACCTCGGTCGCCAAGTTTAAAAAATCGGCCCGAACCGTCGGTGATGTATTGGGTAAATATCATCCGCATGGCGATTCGGCTTGCTATGAAGCCATGGTGTTGATGGCGCAAAATTTTTCTTACCGTTATCCGCTGGTTGACGGCCAGGGCAACTGGGGTTCACCTGATGACCCTAAATCGTTTGCCGCGATGCGTTACACCGAATCCCGTTTGACTGCTTATGCCCAAACCTTGTTAAGTGAGTTGGGGCAGGGTACGGTTGAGTGGGCGGACAATTTTGACGCTACCTTGAAAGAGCCGGTGTTATTGCCTGCCAGGCTGCCCAATATTTTATTAAACGGTACCATGGGTATCGCTGTGGGTATGGCGACTGATATACCGCCGCATAATCTGCGAGAAGTCGCCGGTGCCTGTATCCAACTGCTGGATGAGCCGGACAGTTCGCTGGAAACGTTGTTTACTTTTATCAAAGGCCCCGATTATCCGACCGACGCGGAAATTGTCACTTCGGCAGAAGATATACAAAAAATGTATATCAGCGGTGGCGGTTCCATAAAAATGCGCGCTAAATATGAACAGGAAGATGGCAATATCGTCATCACGGCGCTGCCTCATCAGGTTTCCGGCGCTAAATTGCTGGAGCAGATAGCAGCCCAAATGCTGGCCAAAAAGTTGCCGATGATTGAAGACTTACGGGATGAATCGGATCATGAAAATCCGACCCGATTGCTAGTGATTCCGCGCTCAAAACGCATTGATGCCGATGAGGTGATGTCGCATCTGTTTGCGACCACGGATCTGGAAAAAAGCTATCGAGTTAACATGAACATGATCGGTCTGGATGGTCGACCTAAAGTTAAAGGGTTGAGAGACATTCTGGTTGAATGGTTGAGTTTCCGTACCGAGACGGTGCGTAAACGTCTGCAATATCGCTTGGACAAAGTGTTGGCGCGGTTACACATACTCGATGGTTTGTTGATCGCTTATCTGAATATTGACGAAGTGATCGCGATTATACGGACTGAAGATCATCCAAAGCCGGTGTTGATGGAGCGCTTTGGTATCTCTGATATTCAGGCGGAAGCCATACTTGAGCTGAAGTTAAGGCATCTTGCCAAGCTCGAAGAAATGAAGATTCGCGGCGAGCAGGATGAGCTGGAAATCGAACGTGCCTACCTGGAAAAAACGCTGGGGTCATCGCATTTGCTAAATCGCCTGATCAGAAGCGAATTGGAGCGTGACGCGGAAAAATACGGAGATGAGCGTCGTTCTCCGATTGTTTCCAGAGATGCCGCACAAGCATTGGAAACAACCGCATTAATCAGTAATGAGCCATTGACTGTTATTTTGTCTGAGAAAGGCTGGATCAGGGCCGCAAAAGGCCATGACATTGAAGTTACCAGTTTGAACTATCGCTCAGGCGACAGTTTTCTGGATGCCGTAAAATGCCGAACCACTCAGCCGGTTTATATTCTCGATTCTACGGGACGTGCTTACAGCACTTCATCCCACGACCTGCCGTCGGCCAGAACGCAGGGTGAACCTTTGACCGGGAGACTTAATCCGCCAGCGGGTTCGTTGTTCCTGCATCTTTTATCCGGTCAGCCTGATGATTGGTATGTGCTGGCCAGTCATTTTGGTTATGGTTTCAGAGTTCAGCTTAAGGAATTATTAAGCAAAAACAAGGCGGGTAAATTGCTGATAACGCTGCCTGAGGGCGCCAGGGTCTTAAAGCCGGTGGCCTTGGGCAGTGAAAACGATTCGCTGGCGGTAGTCACTATACAGGGACGCCTGCTGATTTTTCCTGTGGCTGAATTGCCCGCATTGGCTAAAGGCAAAGGCAATAAACTGATTCAAATTCCGTCGGTTGATTTGGGGGCGGGAACTGATTACGTGGTTGCGACTGTTGCCTTGCCTCAAAACGGTCAGTTAAAAGTGCTTGCCGGTAAGCGTTCTTTAACGCTTAAAAATGCGGATATTGAACATTATTCTGGAACTCGCGCCAAACGAGGTTCGGCGTTACCCCGAGGTTTTCAACGGGTAGATGGTTTGGAGTGCGAGTAATGACGGCGTAATTACGGATTAAATGGATAACGACGGATTTAAAGTGCAGGCCAGGTTTTTAAACATACGTGTAAGTCAGACTGCTCCGTGTTATCCGTGTTCCAATATTCAATGTGTTTTAGTTTTTACCGGCCGTTTTTAGTCTGACAATAAGCCGTCGGTATTCATCCTCAGTTAACATGTCATTTAGTATTAACAAAGATTGACGTTTAGCATTTTTTTTGAAATGTAAGAAAATCGCGAAGGTAGTGATAACGGTTGAATTGAGGATTTCGATTGCTTCAATATCATTGTCGTCAGTTAGTTCCCAACCTGAACCCTCAGAGTGCGTGAGTTGATAATGCATTGCTTCGGTTCCTTTTAGAATAAACCAAAAATGTACGAAAATCCCGGTTAACAAGACTAACTTGAAGACAAGGGGTAATGCGTTGGCGATGCTTGAACCCAGAGCCAGCAGGTGTAGGACAATCAGTAGCTGTGTTGATTTTTGCGATGGCTTAAACGTTACAAATAGAGGAGCTTCTTGTTTCTTGGGCAAGTTAAACGGTCCTTATTCTGTTGTAGCTCATTTTGCCCAAGTCTTTAAATTAGGCCGAAATTTTAAACTTTCTCGGAACTGATTGAACACTGAAAGTGGCTTATTTTGCTTTTTCAATATGAATCAGGGTTGCTTTTAAAGATGCCAGGACATCTATAAACAGGCAAACCATTGAGCTGAAAATAAATAACACACTGAGAACGAGAAATAAAATCAGTAGTTCAGCGCTTATTTTTTCGGTAAATCTTAAAGTTATTGAGCCCAGCATAAATACGCCGCTGCTTATCGAACTGCATAACAGCAGGCCAAAACTCCATTTAAGCACATGACAGCGATACACCATGGAGTTAAGTTCTTTTTCCAGTTTCTTGGCGCTGGCGCTGGTTTTCATTTCTTCATAGAGATCTCTGACCCGACTGATGGCGTGGGTGTAACGGGCATTCAGTGTCAAAACAAAAATGCCAATACTGGAAAACAAAACCAGCGAACTGGTTACCAGTTCAACAATACCATCAAGCTTTGAAAGCATTAGCCGTCCTGGCCATCGATTCTTGCACGGTTCAAAATAGGCGCATAAACAAAAATAAATAACGAAAATGCTGCCAGCCAGGATAGCGTTGATATATAAATTAAGGTTTCGTACCAGGTGGGCATCGCTAGCGGTAACAGGACTCTAAACAAGGCCGCGACATTAATCAAAATAAAAGCGATGGCAATTGCATTGGAAGCTTTCAAAGCATAACCGGTGTGGCCAAGAGATACTCTTGCCATCATGCCCAGCGTTAATACGCCGATTCCACCCAGAGTAAAGGCATGTAGCGCGAGCGATAACGGCACTAGTTGATAGGCCGCTAACAGCGTCAATAGAAAGCCGGAAATAATCCAGGTATATCCGACATAAAGTACCCATAACAAGGGGACATACCAAATGCGTTGCACGTACCAGCCGGATAGTCGGGCGATATTGGCAGCGACGGCAATACTGGCAGCCAGCGCCAAAACATGTCCCGAAATATCCGCTAATTGCAGGGCAAATACAACAACGGCTGAAGCTATCGAGACATTATCCAGTAGTGGATTTTTGATAATCAACGTTCCCGGTATTCCTCGTTCAGTAAAAAAAGGAAAAACTCGGCCGGCAATGATTAAAATCAGGATAATAATTGTGGCAACGACCAGTTGAATGCCAGTTGCAGCCCAGTTTTCCTGAGCTCCCAGCATCTGTGCATGGATCAGGCCGTTACCGACTGCCAATAGCAATAACAGACCTATAAAAAACAGGTTTTTGTACTGTTTTGTCTCCAGGATTGGCTTGCTGACTTGATAAGCCAGTGCGGGCAAAAATGCAAAATCCACCAGCGCAATGATTGCATCAGGCAGCAGGCCGGCATAAAAAGGCAGAATGCGGCCATAAAGCCATAACAGACATAAACTGGCCAATTGATCACCGTTAATAGTGGCTTTTCCGGTCCAGTTTTTAACCGCAGTTAATAAAAATCCTGCAATAACGGCTACGGCATAACCCAGTAGCATTTCATGTGCGTGCCAGTAGCTGTCAGGAAAATAATGTTCCGCAGTTAAGTTGCCGTTGAACAGGGCATTCCAAAAGACTATCAGAACCAGTGCTGCAAATCCGGCCAGGACAAAAAAGGCTCTAAAACCCAAGGCAAAGAGTGGATAATCAAAAATAGGATGAGATTTCATTGTGATATTTTTTAGCTGGATCAGCGCTTGATAATGGAGCTAATTATAATGATTGCTGTTAAATGAAAGGTAATTAATACAATATGATGAGTTTTTTCTTTATGCACACAACCTGAAAGGCACTAATTTTAGTGATATTTTCAATAAATTAATTATACACCTGAAATGTATATATTCGTTTGTTTAAAGCTTTTTCGTTGGGGCAATCCCTTGCGGTTGCCCTACTTGCAATTGACCTGCCGGCAGCGGCGCTACCTGAAGCGACATTCAACTCATAGAGTTTGTATAGCCCGTCTTTAGCTGATAATCTACATTCTTTCAATTAAATATTGTTTAGAATATGAATGCCAGTACTGTTCAAGACCTTGCCAAACAAAGCCGATACGCTGCCAGTCAACTATCATCAACTTCCGAAGCACTTCGTAATCTTGCCCTTTCCAAAATGGCCGACTCGCTGGAATCGGTCAAGCCGCTTGTTCTTGATACTAATGCGCAGGAGGTAATAAAAGCCCGGCACAACGGTCAGTCGGAGGCAATGATCAAGCGTTTGACGATTGACGATAAAGTATTTGAGTACATGCTCTCCAGATTGAGAAAAGTAGCCCGGCATCCAGATCCGTTGAATCGGATATTGGCCGGACATACCAATCCACAAGGATTACAAGTCTACAAAAAATCGGTGCCGCTTGGCGTCGTAGGCATTATTTATGAGTCGAGACCCAACGTCACCACCGATGCCGCCGGGGTCTGTATAAAAAGTGGTAATGCCGTTATTTTGCGAGGCGGATCGGAAGCGCTTCAAACCAACATGCTGTTAGCGGATGCGATGATAGAAGGTGCCATAAGCGCCGGTCTTCCGCAACATGCGATACAGATTATTCGTACACCCGGTCATGAGGCTGTTAGCGAACTGCTCACCCTGGATAAATATATAGACGTCTTGATCCCACGGGGTGGTAAAGGCCTGATTCAGCGAATTGCTGAGGGTACCCGAATTCCCGTGATTAAACATTATGATGGTATCTGTCATCTTTATATAGCAGCAGACGCCGACCCGGAACAGGCAATTAAGCTGGCGATTAACTCTAAATGCCAAAGTATTCAGGTTTGTAATGCGCTGGAAACACTTTTAGTTGATAAACAGTGCGCAGAACAGCTGCTACCATTACTTCAGTCAGCATTTGACTCAAACCATATCGAGTTGCGTGGTTGTGAACAAACACAACAACTATTGCCGGGTATTTCCCCGGCATCAGAAGATGATTGGCATACCGAATATCTGGCGCCGATCCTTTCAATAAAGATCGTCAATGGTATTGACGAGGCTATTGTACATATCAATCACTATGGATCGGGGCATACCGACGGTATTGTCACGCAGAGCCTTAACAGGGCTCAAAAATTTGAGCAGCAGATTGATTCGGCTTCGGTATTGATTAACGCTTCAACAAGATTGTCGGGTGGTGGTGATTATGGGTTGGGATCGGTAATAGGCATCAGCACCGACAAACTTCATGCCCGTGGCCCGGTTGGTCCGGATGAGTTGACCACCTACAAATGGGTGGTCTATGGAAGCGGTCATTTAAGGCGGTAGGTTTGGAGAAGCTGATGCCGGTGGCATTTTGGCCTGTTTGGGTAATCGGATAATCACAGATTGTAAAGTGCAGGCCAAACCAGTTTTTATATATTCGTGTGATCTGTCTAAATAAGGTTATCTCGAGCATTCTGAAGGCCGTAGGGTGGGTAGAGGCGATATCCGAAACCCATCATGAGACGCTCGTCTTGATTATTCTGAAGGGCTTTATTTATTGAGAATTGCTTTACCGGTCGTCTGTAAGCTAAATCATTACCTGGTTTATTCAGTCTTTTGTGTATCCAAAATAATTTTTTGCAGTTTATTCAGTACTTGCTGTTGTTGTTCTGAAGACAGCGTGGTGAACTGTTTTTCAAATAGACTTAAGCTATAGGTCGAAGCTTCAGGTGCCTTATCAATTAAACTTAGGCCACAATCTGTCAGAACCTGGGTAATGGGGGCGGCGGCATTTTCCAAGGGCAATTCTGCGGACAGGACTTTGCGTATCAGGGTATTGACGCGAATAAAAATGGTTTGTCCTGTTAACAGGTCATCGACGATGTGCCTGGCTTTATCACCCGTATAGCCTCTACGCTTGGAGTCCTTAAAGGTTCTCATTGGTATGGTAAGAGGAAGTTTTTTATCGATTTGATATTCGAAATCGAAAAGACTGTTTTGTGAAGTGATTAAGCTGTCGGCATTAAGAACGACCTGTAATGTGTTGTCTTTGCATATTATTTCAAGACGAAGGTCGTCATAAAGCTCATGCGCCGGCATGGGCGATTCGGCAAAGCTATAGGATCGATTGTTTAAACGGTCGCTTTTCTGATGATAGCTCCAGGTATTGGCAGCGGATACGTTAAAGGTACAAAAAAACAGTAGCGCAAAGAAAACTTGCCGGGTGGTTTTGCTGGTGAAAAAACTGTAAGGGCGAGCAGGAAGGCATTGATGATTCATTTTATATTCCTGGCTGGGAGTTAAATTCATTTCCTTGATGATAAATCACACTAAATGCCTGTAGCGTTTTATTTTGCTTATCTATCATGACGTTTAGCTGAACATGCTCTTTAGTTAGCCTTTACCGCGAGTTCGGGTTCTGCTGTCGGCATTGGTTGGGGATTTGTCCTTGGAGATTTCCAGTGTTTCAAAACGTTTTTCAATAAATTGAATAATTAAATCGGCAACATCTTTGCCGCTGGCTGCTTCAATACCTTGCAGTCCTGGGGATGAGTTAACTTCCATAATAACCGGGCCGTGATTGGAACGGAGCAAATCAACGCCGCAGACATTCAACCCCATGATTTTTGCCGCCCGCACTGCGGTAGATCGTTCTTCAGGCGTAAGGCGAACCAATGCAGCGGAACCGCCACGGTGCAGATTTGAGCGAAATTCTCCCGGAGTGGCCTGGCGTTTCATTGCGGCAACGACTTTACCGTCCACTACAAAACAGCGAATGTCACTGCCACCGGCTTCCTTGATAAATTCCTGCACCATAATATTGGCTTTAAGACCCATAAAAGCCTGAATAACGCTTTCTGCTGCATTATGTGTTTCTGCCAGAACCACCCCGATTCCTTGGGTTCCTTCCAGTAATTTAATCACCAGAGGCGCGCCACCGACTTGTGCAATTAAGTCTTCAATATCATCAGGGTTATTGGCAAAGCCGGTAACCGGCAAACCGATGCCTTTTCTGGCAAGTAACTGGGTTGACCTTAATTTGTCACGTGACCTTGAAATGGCCACTGATTCGTTTAAAGGAAAAACATTCATCATTTCAAATTGTCTTAATACCGCTGTCCCATAGAAAGTGACTGAAGCACCAATCCTGGGTATAACGGCATCAAATCCAAGCAAGTCTTCACCCCGATAATGAATAGAGGGATTATGCGAGGTAATATTCATGTAGCAACGTAATACATCCAGAACCCGTACTTGATGACCCCGTGCCTCTGCGGCTTGAACCAACCGTGTGGTCGAATAAAGTTTTGGGTTACGGGATAAAATGGCAATTTTCATAAAGACTTCGGTTCTCGATTTAATACATTTAAAGTAAGGGCATATTTTGACACGAAATAAGCCATGATGCTTCAGAAATGGGGCATGGCAGGGTCTGGGGGGGAATTAAAATTACGCGGATTTTGTAAGATACTGATTTTAACTTGATATAAAGCAAACCAGATGCAGTGGGTTTGTCTATGGCTTGATGTAGTTCATGCCATTCGTGCCTGCGTTGTTGATAGGCTCAGGTTTTGGATTGCAAGATGGGGCGTCGGTATTTACAGATTTCAAAAGCTATTCTGGAGCCATTTGAGTTTGCCAAGGCTAGGGATTAATACGCTCATGCAGTTAACCGTATATATGGAAACGGGACGTAGCCAGCGATTTTACTAAATTACCGATCCTGATTTCAAATCATGTGTTTTAACTGCCAGTGCCGCGCCATGCAGTGCTTTTGCAAGGGTGGGGTGAGCGTGGATAGTTCGGACCAGGTCTTCGCTGCAGGCGGAGAACTCCATGGCCAGCACAGCTTCGGCAATCATTTCTGAGGCTTGTGATCCAATGATATGCACGCCGAGAATGGTATCGGAATCAGCGTTGGTAATGATTTTAACCATACCCTCTGTTTGCCCTGTTGCTTGACCGCGGGCAGTATCAGCCAACTGAAAAGTTCCTGTTTTGATCGATTCGCCCATGGCTCTTAATGCCTGTTCGGTTTGTCCTACCCAGGCGATTTCAGGGTCGGTAAACACTACGCTGGGCAAAATATTATAATTGACCGAGTTGTGGAGTCCGGCGATCTGGTCGGCAACAAAAAGCCCTTCTTCGATGCCTTTATGAGCAATCATGGGGCCTAGCAACGTCAGGTCGCCTATAGCGTATACACCGGGCAAATTGGTTCGGCAGTTTTCGTCGACATGAACGTAACCATTTTCATCAAGCAGTAAATTGGCTTCCGCATCAGCCAGGTTTTCGGTGTTTGGTTTTCGGCCTGAGGCAACAATCAGTTTATCGACTCGAAGTGCATGAGTGCCTTCGCTGTCCTGATATTCTACGGTGACTTTTTTGTTACCCTTTTTGGCTGAAATAACCCGGGCACCCAGACGCAGTTCCAGACCCTGCTCGGTATAGATGCGATAGGCCTTACGCGCAATTTGTTGGTCGGCAAAACCTAAAAATGATTCCTGTGCTTCCAGAAGAATGGTTTCAGAACCCAGTCTGTTCCAGATGCTCGCCAACTCAAGTCCTATAATGCCAGCACCGATAATTGCCAAACGCTTGGGCACCGCAGTCAGATTTAGAGCCATTGTCGAGTCAATAATAAAATCATTGTCAATGGGGGCGCAGGCCAAACTAACGGGTGACGAGCCTGTAGCCAGAATAATATGCTTGGCTTCCAGTATTGAAGAAGCAGATTGATCATGGGTGGTAATTTCCACCAGCCGATCACTTAGCAGTCTGGCTTCTGCATGAATACGCTCAATTTTGAGCGCGTTAAACGACTCGGCAATTTGTTGGCTTAGGTTAGCAACAATGTCATTTTTTCGTTGCATCATCAGCGCAATATCAACGGAGACTGATTCAGCCTCAATACCATGTTGTTTCAGGTTATCGGTTAAGAGCTGATAAATCTTTGCGGACTCCAGCAACGCGATAGACGCAACACAGCCGGCGTTCAGATAAGTGCCCCCCAGCGAGTTCTGACCTTTTGCATCGTGCCAGTTATCAATGCAGGCCGTCTTCAAGCCAAGCTCGGCGCAACGAATAGCGCTGGAATACCCGGCCGGACCAGCGCCGATTACGATGACATCAAACATTCGTCGTTGATTTTTTGACATGGTTTTAAATGTTGAGTAATAGGTGGGCTGGCGCTTCCAGGCATTCTTTGATGGTCACTAAAAACTGTACGGCTTCGCGGCCATCAACCAGGCGATGATCGTAAGACAAGGCCAGATACATAATGGGGCGAATCACAATCTGACCGTTTTCAACAACAGGTCGTTCCTTGATGGCATGCATGCCTAAAATTGCGCACTGGGGCGGATTAAGTATGGGCGTAGACAGCATTGAACCGAATATACCGCCGTTGGTAATGGTAAAGGTGCCACCTTTAAGGTCTTCGTAGGTCAAGGTGCCGGCTTTGGTTTTTGTTCCAAATTCGACAATACTTTGTTCGATACCGGCAAAATCAAGCTGATCCGCATCGCGCAACACTGGCACAATAAGGCCTCTTTCGGTGCTGACGGCTATGCCAATGTCGTAATAGCCGTGATAGATGATATCGTTTTCATCAATAGACGCGTTTATTGCCGGAAAGCGTTTTAAAGCTTCGATCGAGGCTTTAACAAAGAAGGACATAAAGCCCAGTTTGACATGGTGTTTTTGATCAAAACGCTCTTTGTACTGATTGCGAAGATCAATTACGTTTTGCATGTTTACCTCATTAAAAGTGGTTAACATGGCTGCGTTTTGCTGTGCCTGTAACAGGCGTTCCGCAACTTTGGCACGCAACCTGGTCATTGCCACGCGTTGTTCCGGGCGCAGGTTTGAAAGTCCGCTGCTGGCTTCGGCTTCCTTTAATATGACGGGCGGAATTTCAGTTTTTTTAGCCGCAGGCTGTTGGGCATTGGCGACGGGGGCAATCAGTTGGGCTTCTTGCAGGGTGTTCTTGTGCATATAATCGAGAACATCAACTTTGGTAAGGCGACCCTCTTTTCCAGAACCTTTTATTACAGAAGGATCCAGCGAATTTTCAGCGACTAAACGTCGAACTGAAGGGCTTAGCGGTATGTCCGATTCTTCCTGTTCGTGCTCTGGGTTTGCGTTTTCTGTTACATCGCCCGGTTGCACGACGCGGGGTTCCAGCAAGGCTAATATTTCGCCTCCAACCACAATGGAGCCGTCTTTTTTAAGAATGTTTACCAGAATTCCAGATTCCGGTGCAGGTACTTCAAGCACCACTTTATCCGTTTCAAGGTCAACAAGATTTTCGTTCTTGATAACCGTATCGCCGGGTTGCTTATGCCAGGTGATAAGCGTTGCATCAGAAACAGATTCGGGTAGGTTGGGGACTAGGACTTCAATGCTCATTGTTATTTTCCTGAAGATTTGCCGTAGAGCGCCGATTTAACGACTGCTTTTTGTTGTTCGATATGGACGCGGAAATTGCCGACAGCCGGCGCCGCCGATGCTTCACGACCTGCATAAGTGATGCTGATTTTAGGGGAGAGGTTGACGGTAAAATGATGATTGGACTGATACCAGGCCCCCTGATTTTGTGGTTCTTCCTGACACCAGATAAATTCTTTAAGTTGTGGGTATCTGGCCACTTCTGCTTTAAATAATTCATCGGGGAAAGGGTAGAGTTGCTCAATGCGGGCAATAGCAACGTGTTTAAGATCGTCAAGGCGCCTTGATTCCACCAGGTCGTAATAGACTTTGCCGGCACACATAATAAGGCGAGTCACTTTTTTGGGATTGATATCGTCCTGTTCGCCAATGACGGGCATAAATTGACCCGCTGTCAAATCTTCCAGGGTAGAAATTGCAAGCTTATGGCGCAAAAGACTTTTGGGGCTCATGACTATCAGTGGCTTGCGATAGGCGCGTAGCATTTGGCGACGCAGTAAGTGAAATATTTGCGCTGGCGTTGTCGGGCAGCAAACCTGGATATTATGTTCGGCACACAGTTGCAGATACCGTTCAAGACGGGCTGAGGAGTGTTCGGGTCCCTGGCCTTCAAAACCGTGAGGTAACAACATGACCAGATGGCACATACGCCCCCATTTGGTTTCGCCGGAACTGATAAATTGATCGATAACTACTTGTGCGCCATTGGCAAAGTCGCCAAATTGCGCTTCCCAGATGACCAGTGTATTAGGCATGGTCGTACTATAGCCATACTCGAAACCCAACACGCCCGCTTCGGAAAGCAGCGAGTCAAAAATCTGCGCATTACCCTGATCTTTATCCAAGTGTTTAATGGGGGTATAGGTTTTATTGTGGAGTTGATTATGCAAAATTGCATGGCGATGTACAAAAGTACCGCGCCCTACATCTTGTCCGGTAAGCCGGACATGATATTTTTCCATCAGCAGGGTCGCATATGCCATGTTTTCCGCGAAACCCCAGTCCAGGGGCATGGCTCCAGCGGCCATTTTACGTCGATTTTCCATGACTTTTTCGACTCTGGGGTGTAATTCAAAACCGGTAGGCAAACGTTGCATTCTATCGTTACAAAAACGCAAGTGATCCATGGGAACCGAGGTGGTACAGGGCAGGTTCCAGTCGGCATGCAGGAAATTATTCCATTGATTGGTAAAAGGATAGGGGCCATTGGTTAGAATGGACTTGGAAACTACAGCGCCTTCTTCGAGTGATTTTTGGTAATCTTGTTCAAGTTCCGTTACTTGTTGCTGGGTGATATGACCTTGTGCAATAAGTTTTTCAGCATAAAGTTTTCGCGTGGTTTTCAGTTTGCGAATTTTTTTATACATTAACGGCTGGGTTGTTGACGGTTCGTCGGCTTCATTGTGCCCAAGCCGCCTGTAACAGATAAGGTCGATGACTACATCTTTTTTAAAAGTCATGCGGTAGTCCAGCGCCAGTTTGGTCACAAAGATAACGGCATCGGGATCATCGCCGTTGACGTGAAACACGGGGGCCTGGATCATGCTGGCAACGTCGGTACAGTACAAGGTCGAGCGCGCATCCTGAGGATTGCTGGTGGTAAAGCCGATTTGGTTGTTGATAACGATATGGACGGTTCCGCCAGTCGAAAAGGCGCGTGTTTGCGACATGTTCAAGGTTTCCATAATAATACCTTGTCCGGAAAATGCCGCATCGCCGTGTATCAATATGGGAATTACGGTGTTTGTGCCATTTTCTCCTGCCCTGTCCTGACGAGCCTTGACGGAACCTTCGACGACCGGGTTGATGATCTCCAGATGGGACGGGTTAAAGGCCAGCGTTAAATGCACAGGGCCTCCAGGCGTGCTGATATCCGAGGAAAAGCCCATGTGGTATTTGACGTCACCGGTACTGACGCCAGGCGAAAGCGGAGAGGTGCCGGCAAAGTCGTTGAACAGACTGGCAGGGCTTTTACCTAAAATGTTGACCAATACATTTAACCGGCCGCGATGGGCCATGCCGATCACTATTTCATTGACACCTTTAGCGCCAAATCCTTGAATTAATTCATCCAGAATTGGAATCAGTGATTCGCCCCCTTCCAGGGAAAAACGTTTTTGACCGACAAAGCGATTGTGTAAATGGAATTCTATGCCTTCGGCGGCGGTCAGTAATTCCAGTAGCCAGAGTTTTTTTGAGGGTTCCTGTTCCAGGTTCGATTTAGAGCTTTCCAGGCGGTTTATGATCCAGCGTCTGACTTGGGTATCGACGATGTGCATGTATTCAGAGCCGATACTTCCGCAATAAATAGCCTTCAGGTTGGCAATAATGTCGCGTAAAGGTAGGCGGTTTACGCCATAGAGTGAGCCTGTGTCGAACAGGGTGTCCATGTCGGGTTCGGACAGGCCGTAATAAGTGGGATCCATGTCGGCAGGCGGCGGTAAGGTTTTACCCAGCGGATTATTGCTGGCAATTTGATGTCCTCGAACCCTGTAATGGTTAACAAGCCTGGAAACTGCAGATTGTTTTTTTACGCTTTCTTCAGTAAAACCCTGTAATTTAGCCAGTCTGCCTTCAGATTTGAGCGCGAGTTGCGCAAACCGTTCTACGACAGGGCTATGAGGGGTTTCAAAATCAGTACCATTTTGCAATTCACTAAATTCTTTTTTCCAGCTGGCTTCAACTGAGTCGGGATCTTCGAGAAATTGTTCGTATAAATTTTCAACAAAACTGGCGTTGCTGCCATAGAGTGAAGAAGAATCTTGAAAAAGTTTAAGCAGCTTACTCATTATCAATGTCCAATTTGTTCGGTAAGGATTTTGTCTGTGTCAGTACTCTTAAAGTAGTATATTACCAACATTTAACGCATACACTGATTAATTTACGTGGTTGTAGGCGAAGAGGGCTAAATCATTGTTTTTCACTTAA
>CAIKYI010000631.1 GCA_903831545.1 uncultured Methylobacter sp.
CAAATAAATTATTTAAATATAATTTAATCAATTAGTTAAGTTTATTATTTAATCCCGATTACTATACTTGCAACCTGCGAACACAGACAATATTGGGTGTTATTTTGAACTGTAACATTTTTGAGACAGCTGCTTTGGCAGCCTTTTAAAACGTAATTTTTTGATGAAACTCAAACTCGGCGTAGGTCTCGCTACCACGGTGTTCGACAACCCGAGACCCTGGTCAAGCTCAAGATTAACGTTAGACTGGAAAAGTAATTGCCCGACCTACGGGACTGTGGATATGTAGCAAAGCCAAAAAACCGCACTGACCCTTTTGGATTGATGGTTTGGTAATTTCAACCATACATTTATCATACCCTATGACAAACACACCCACACAACCCGGCATTCCAGCAGGAAGAGCAACGCAGGAGCAGTTGCCGAGAGGTCTGGGGTGAGGAGAATAAAATCATGCAGTTATATTTCCCTCATCCCCGCCTTCTCCCTCTGTAGAAGGAGCAATGTTACTTGTGTAGATGCCCTTGCTTTGCTCTCTCTGCCAAAATGACGTCGATTTTTACTTGTGAAGATAGTTATGGATAAAAAAGGGGAAGAAGAGAACAAATTGCGACGCCCCCGATGACACTGGCCATGAGTAACGCAAGAGTTTGATTTTTAGAGGGGGATAAAATTTTTTAAGTCGGGTTACCAGGTTATCAGGCAACCCGACGTTTGACCAAGATCAACATTAGACTCGAAAAGCACCAAGCCAACGTTGCGGCCAAAATTACTGCAGGAAAAATAACTTACTTAGCAAGTTGAGCTTCTGTAGGGCGTAATGAATTGGCCCCTACAAACTTTTCAAATCAAAGCCGCTCAACTTATTTGATGCTGATTACTTAGGAACCACGGTGATTTGATCAATTACAAAAGCACTGGTACTACCTATCCCATACATATCAAGATCAGTAATACCGTCTGGCG
Source organism: uncultured Methylobacter sp. (assembly GCA_903831545.1). Taxonomy (GTDB): domain Bacteria; phylum Pseudomonadota; class Gammaproteobacteria; order Methylococcales; family Methylomonadaceae; genus Methylobacter_A. The sequence goes on from CAIKYI010000631.1 coordinate 967, forward strand.
CTTGCACACCTACCCATTGAACCGTTCCAGCTGCCAGCGGTTGATTAAGCGTTACCTGACTCGCACCCAGACCCATAACAAACTGGATACTCTCAATGGACGGAGCAACGCTTTGCCCCGAATCAACATTCATAGCAAACTGGGTTACCGGTTGGTTAAAGTGCACATGCACGGGTCTGCCAACGGAATCGCCCGGTATCAGTCCTTTAGGTGAAAGAAAATTGGCGGCATATACCTGCTTGATTCCTCTGTTTGAATCGTTTCTTAAGTACACCAGATTAATTGGCGTGGTGTAGCTATACAGTTGATTGGCGCCAAAAGAGACCAGACCAGCACCGCAACTGATAGGCGTGCCATTAATGTCTGTTGTTACCATACAAGGCGAAATGCCATAAACACTCAATTGACTGCTAAGCACTGCCATCTCCTGCGCAGCAGTTAACTTAATTTTTTTCTTGTTCATAAAAAACAAGGCATAAGTTGATCCTCCCATCGGCTTGGCGGTGATAAGACTGGGCGCTATGTCGGGTGTTAAAATGGTACTTGTAGTTGGGGTTGAAGTAGTTAAGGTAGTTGAAGTAGATGAAGTCCCCGCTTTCGCTACAGCCAAGGCGGAAACGCCTGAAATACTAGCCGCCGCTAACAGCAATAGTCCGAAATGTTTTTTAGTGCTCATGATTAATACTCTCTGTTCTATTGTTACATGCGCAAATATGGTAATTATTCAGCCCCCCCTTTTTCAAAGGGGGGTGAATGCTTAGCAAATATGCGTTATTGGTTGGGCTATAAATGTTTGGCAATCCAATATTTATAGCGAACCTAATTTCCTTGTTACTCTTGCAAAACCGACATTTATTTAGCTAAAGTAACCCCAGCAGCCAATCCGCCAGACGTGGTCTTACATCTCATGGCGGCATTATTGATAGCTACCGGGGCCTTTGCTGTTGTCGCCAACTGGTAACCGCCGAGGCCATCAACTGCAGTTGATCCGATCAACGTAGTAGCCGTTGGAGCAGTTGCGGTACCTACCCAGCAGGTAGCAGTTAAGTTAGTCAGATTAGCTCCGAACCAGCTGGTTGTGCCGACGATATCCCACTTGTTTTGTGCGATGGTGTATTTTGCGCTGGTCACTCGAACGACTTCCGCTGCCGAAAAGTTGGTAATATCCACTCTTGCCAGGTTGGACGCCAGAGGCGGAGTGGAAAAGTTATTCACCCTGTAAGTGAAAAAATCTGCTCCACCCGATACTGCTGTCGCTGTTTTGGTGACATAAGTGATTTGGCCGGAAGCGAGCTTGGTTAGATTACCTTTGGTAGGTGCAGTCACAATGGTCAAACTGGTAACGGCAGGATTGATTTGATCCAGCGCATTGATAGAAGCCGGTTTATCATTACCCAAGATGGTCACCGTTTTGGTTTTTGCCGCTACAGTTCCCGCGTAGGTCGCCGCAAACTGATCCGCGACAGCCGTCGGCGCCGTTGGATTAAAGGACAGCGTCAGATTGCCGGTAGCTACGTTGGAAACCGGCGCATTGTTGGCTGCTTGTCTGACAAACTTAAAGCTGTCGGTACCGACAGCCGCCGTTGCATTGGCGGTAAAAGTCCAAACACTGCCAAGGAGGGCAATCGTTCCGTTTGCCGGTTGCTGAATAATCAACGCATCAGCCGGCAAAGCATCCGTTAGCGCTGTTGCTCCACCTGTACTTACAGTAAAGCCGGGAGCCGGAATAGCTGTTGCAACCGGTGGATTGAGCGGATTTTGCGGAGCACCGTTAATGCTTAACAAATGATCAGCATGAAAACCTGACTCCGTTGAAACCACCGAAATACTTTCAGGTGGCTCTATAGCAGCCGGCAATAATCCTGAAAAACAGACGCTAGCCGTATCAGTGATCGTAACGGGACATTGCGCCTTTGTCATTACGGTGCTTACTGCAGGCGGAGTTACAGGTGTATTAGGCTCTGCCCCAGTTAAACCCTCTACGACCAAACCTGGATTGGAAACCTCATCGGAGGAATGCGCCACAACGAGAATTTGACGTGAAGCGGTGTCAAAACTCGCCTTACTGATTTCAACGCCATCTTTGAGCGCTGTTGATACACTATTCACCGGGTTACTGCTCAGGTTGGTGACAGTAATTTGCGGCGGAATTGCTTGCGTCGAAGGATACTCGATATGCCCATGATATTTACCGGACACTGTGCCACTTGGGTACATTTGCAGGCTCGGCATACCCTCACCCGTGACGATTAATCTTTGATCAGGCGTTGACGTTGCCCAAACATCAACACCGTTGGTGCCAGCTTTACGGACTTTATAAGCCGAATCCACTTTCAACGCTTGAGCAATCGGCGCTGTCCATTTCTGACCGAGAACACTTCCCAAAGATTCCTCAATAAAATCGTGACCTAATCCATCCAGGTTAGAGCCAACCGGCCCCTGTATGCGAATCAAATTGGTGCCGAATGGACTGCCGGTGAAGGTATGTGGAACAGTAGGATCGCCGACAAACTCTTCTGCACCGGCAATCAGCGGAAGATCTGTGTCCCATTTAATAAAAGGACCTACCGGGCCTTCCAATGCCCCATCAAAGCCTGTTCCCATAGGTATATCGACCGTGAAGAAATTTGCTGCTTGTGAGCCAATCAAATTGGTTTTGGTGGTCGCCTGAACGTTTTCAAAGGTATGAACGCCGTAGGGATGCGTTACTACATAGGTACCACTTTTAGCGGGATCGTTAAAGTTAAAGGTGATGCGAATCCGGGCAAACACAGTTTCATCGCCATGTTTGGGTGTCGGACCTGGCAGATATGAAGCTTCCAGAGCGCCCAGGTAACGATATTGAAAATCCGACCCTGTTGCTGTATTTTTAAACTCAATCAAACTGTAAAAAGCCTCGTCGCCAATATTACCTGCAAAGCCGGCGGGGTTGGCAGCAAGTGGAAAACAATAGTCAGTTGTTGAACGACATAAACCCAGCGCCAAACCTTCAGTGTCGCGATACCACGACGGAAAAGTAATAACTGCGTCAGACGGACCATGATCCAGCAATTTTGCTGTAGCCATGCCGCTGGCCAGCACTGAACTGGCCAGGGCAAGTTGGATAGCTCTACGCAGAACGAGCTTACCCGAAAAGTTAGAAGTTAATTTTGTCTTCATGTTATTACCTCAATTAAAAAATTTTACTATCAATAAAAGTAACTGGAATAAAATTTAAAATAATATTTAGTTACGTGTTTTTAGGTTTATTCTTAGCTTTATTCCAGACTTCGCCATGATCCTTTGGCTTTATCCAGCGAACTTCAGTAGCTGCTTTGACTAAAGCAATAACGATGCCAAGATACAAAAACACAGTATTTACAGGTGTTACAGAACTTTTAAGCTAAAATCGACCAGGCCATTTAAAGGGCCAGTGTAATATTTTTGATACACCAATCCAGCCAAGTACCGAAAAGACTTGAATGTAGGTGTAATATTTTTGAGACAAGCTTTAAAAATACCAGACCCGGAAGGAAGGAAATTTAAACCGGGCAAGACACAGTGGTTTACTGCATACCGCGCCACACGCGGTTTTAGCTTACAAAAAGACTATTGTGCCGCTTAGAAGTTGCGTTATTTTGGGTTTTTTTGTAACTGTAACAAAAATGAGACATTAGCCGTTTTGGGATGAAGCAGCTTATTGATCCTAGAAAACGCAGTTGATCGTTTTTATTATGCTCACATCCTGTATGCTTGTAATTCTGACAGCCTCAAAGCTGATCAGCGTTTAGGTGAGGCATTTACTAGGAGCGGGCCATGCCCGGGAGCACTTGGTTTTCCAGGTTGATTTTGAAAATTTTTTGCGGGGATGGATAGCAAGGCAATCTGCAATAAATAACACCACAACTATTATTATGTGGATACTGGGTATTGTTGTATTTTTTATGCCTTGTTTGGGTCTGGGCGGATTATATTAAGGCTGCAGTTCTTTAGAAGTGCTGTTTGTAGTAATATCTGAGGCAGATGATTAATGGGGTCAAGGATTTTGAAGCGTTTGGTTTGAAGAGAATGCGCCAGGATCAAACACTTCGACACCATTCATTAATACCCACTAAACCCTGTTAAAATCTCGGGATATTTATATGGAAAATCGTTCAAACGTAAGGCCATCGGATTGTGCGTTTCGATTCCAATGGGTTTCGAAAGCCGCATATTATAAAGCCGAGAGTAGAGGTTTTATGCCAGGCCTAGAATTGGAGGATTGGTTTTTTGCCGAGAATGAGTTTGTAGTGATGCAAATTATGCGTTATCAGGTCATTAGTAGTGAAGATGGAGGCATGAGCATTAGAGGTCTTCAGCGCCTGGCAAAATCATTGGGGGTTGAAAATGCTGAAGCGATCACGCTGATAGCAAACTTGATTCAGGCTATTCAAAAAGTAACTCATAATGATCCCTGCTTCAGTTCTGATCCAGAAAATCATTGCAACACCTCCGAGCATTGCTTGTGGAAATCTGAATGCAAGAAAATGATTGCAAAATGGCTTCCTTCGAACAACTTGTATAGCTAGCGGTGCGGTTATAAGCGAGTTAACTGACTGCAGCAGCGTTAAAGGGCAGAGGTATCTACACAAATAAAAATCGACGTCATTCCAGCCGGGAGATGCGCTCTAACGAGTCCGGCAATCCATGCCGAGATGACGAATTATGTAGATACCGATGATTAAAGGTCGGACTGCCAGCCATTGGGCAATCCGACTTTAAGCCAGGGTTGATGTTGGACGGGGAAAGGCCCAATCCAGCCTGCGAGGAGATTTAGTTAAGCTTGAAGAATATCATTTCTACGTCGGGAGATACCCATAAAACCGGCAAGGGCTGAACCAAACAACCAAACAGAAGCAGGTACCGGCACAGCGGTCAAAACATCAAGACTGACACTCCAGTTGCCGTTCATGTTTAAATCAGCAAATGTTCTGGTAGGACTGGCCGGATGCCAGGAATCCAAATCCCAATTCGTCCAATGAGTCTGAAAACCATCTGGTTCTATATTCTCGGCTATATAGTTTCCGTTAAAGGAAACCGTATAGAAATAATTTCCCTTAACCAGATTATCTATGGTCACAAAGGCATTAAAATCAACGGGAAAATTAATGTCATCATTTTCAGCAATCAAATCACCATCAGCATTTCCGGCACTTTGATGACCATCCCCATAAAACAAAGTCAAGTAAGGATCTGCATCACTAGGACTTGCCCACGAAGTAGTCGATAAGGTTAAGCTAGCGGCATCATTCAACAGGGTAAAATTCTGCCTGAAGACTTCACTATCATTAACGGCAGTTCCAGTATAGGTGGTCAAATCTGCATTTGCAGTGCCCATAAAACCCATTAAAGCAATGGCACCGCATGTAATTATTTTTTTCATCTATATTCTCCAAAATCAATAAAGTAGCCATCGTTAAGTTTGGCCTTAAAAAACACTCATCCAAACCAAACATTAACTTGAGTGGCAAATGATCGGGCTACCAATTTGGCAACCCGACCGGTTGACTACCGAACTAATACCGCTATATTTTCAAGTACTTTACCGGTTGCACTGGAACGCAAACTAATAGGACTGGTACAGGCTGGACCAACGGGGTTCTGGAACAGCCAGGCACCTTTCGCTACCGGTGCCGCACCGAGTTTACTGGCAGCCAAGTTTGCCGGCACAGTAGACGTAGCATACAACTGGATAGTGTTGCCGGTTAAAATGGTGCTACTACCTTGCACGCTCCATTGACCGGAAGTTGCCGAGACTTTTTTGCACTGCGCTTTTGAAATCCGGATTGTTTCGGTAATCACTACTGGTGGCGCGGTAACCGTTACCAACTGGGAACAGGTAGAACTTAGCCCGGCCTGATCGGTGGCTTTCCAGGTTACTGCTGTTGTTCCTGTCACAAGACTGGCGGGAGCGCCGGTTACGACAGCCGCACCTTGTGCATCAGTCGCTGTGGGTTGTGACAAGGCTTGGCCTTGAGTCAAAGCAACCGTCGCAGGACAACTGCCGAACACTGGCGCTACCGTATCGATTTTGATAGCCGCAGTATTGGCACTGGCCACACCACCGGCACTGGTAGCTGCGCAAGTATTAGCCGGATTTGTACCGTTGGTGGTTATAGTCGCTGAAGGACAAGGAGTCGATGTGATTGCCGACTCATTATCAACCGCAGACCACGCGACTGAAACGGGACTGGTAAACCAGCCATTGGCCCCAACTGTTCCAGTCAAAGTTGGTGTAATGACAGGTGGCGTCTGATCGGCAACCGTGACTACAAAACTACCGGAAGCGTTATTGCCGGCAGTATCTTTAGCCGAACAATTCACCGTAGTTGCCCCAACAGCGAAAATTGCCCCGGAAGCTGGGAGACAACTTACCGCGCCACTCACACCCGACAACGTATCGCTTGCCGTCGGCAACGCGTAAGTCACGCTAGCGCCATTCAGACTGGATGCCTGTTGAGTAAAATTAGCCGGAACATTCGCCAATACTGGCGCTACCGTATCCACTTTAATTGCGGGCGTCGTTACTGGAACTGCGGTACCGCCGGTGCTGGTTGCCACACAGGAAAAGGTCTGACCGGCGGTATCAGTTACCGTTGCATTAACACAGCCCACTTTGGAGGTAACAGCCGTTTCGGGATCAGTCACCGACCAAACCAGACTTGGCGCAGCCACATACCATCCTGTAACGCCAGGCGCAGCAGGTGTTAAAGTATACTTGATGACAGGCGGCGTGGCATCGGACACCAGTTTTTTAAGCAAAAATGCATGACGCTCGCCAGCAATGCCTGCACCGGTGAAGATACCCACACCGGTGATATATCTGCCATCATCACTGATAGCTTGCGCTTCAAGGAGTGTCCAGCCACTCAGTGGGTCAATTAAGGTGTTCAGATCTTTCAGTCCCGAGCCGCTTTGCCATAAAAAAGCTTTCTGGGCGGCATTGTTAAGCGTCGTGGAATTTCCGACTACTTCGCCCAAACTGCTAATGCCATGTGCTTCACTAAAAGTGCCGCCTAAAGTACCCAGATCGCTCATTGGTGGAACGGACGTAGACTGCCACAAAAAGGCATGTTGCGCATCCAGAGTGGTAGTGGCGCTACCGGCAACATCGCCCTGGGCATTAAGCCCATAAGCCGCACTGTGCGTGCCGCCCAAAGTGCCCAGATCTGTTTTGGCGCCATCAGCTGCCCATAACACTGCATGGGTAGCCTTGTTACCGGTTAACGAAGAAAAACCCGCAACCTGCCCTGCCGCGTTAATGGCAAGGCCCTGACTGTTACCGGTACCGTCCAGAGTGCCCAAATCGGTTATGGTGTTATCCGTTTGCCAGATGACCGCATGCTCAGTTGCGTCAGCCGTAGTTGAAAAGCCGGTAACTTGATCCTTATCGTTAATCGAAAAAGCTCTGCTATCACCCGAGACAACAAGCGCATTTAGATCCTTTAACGCCGCCAGCGGGGGAACTGCACCACTATTCAATTGAAAGGCATGATAACCTGAATCACCGGTCAAGCTGGCAGAGCCAACCATATTGCCCAGGTTATTGATACTGTAAGCCTGACTGTATATGCCGCCAAGCGTTCCCAGATCTTGTGGCGAGGTCAATCCATCACCATTAATGGCATGTTCCGAGGAATCACCAGGCAGATATGAAAAACCGCTGACCAGACCACTGTTATTGACGCCCAGACCCACGCTGTAAATACCCCCCAGACTACCCAGATCAACAACCGAATATTGCGGAGCCGCATGGGCAGCGGCAAAAGGCAAGCAGGCGCCAAGACAAACCGTCCATAACAAATTATTGTGTTTTAGTTTTGTTTTCATGATTAGTTTCCTTAGAACTTGGCCAGTGGCACGAAAGAGAAGTGATCGGCAATCCAGCTGCGTGAATTGGATTGGGTATTGACATCTCCTGAAGCAATGATTGAGACATCGGTAAATCCGGCGCTATCTTCGACACCGACAAAAGTGGCCGCCCCGGCTGGCAAAGACTGTATCGGAGTGGTTTGACGATTAACGATAAATTGAATGCCGCTTATCGAAGCCGCATCAACCTGCCCCGAATCCACCAGCATACCGAATTGCGCCACCCGTTGATTGAAATGAATATTCACCACCCGTCCGGTTGCGTCGCCCGAATTTGCAACCCCAACCGTTCCAACACGAAAATTAGCCCCTTTACTTGTCAGAATTAATTTATTTAAAGGATCCGATTTTTTTGGATCTAACCCCACAACTTCAGTCTTACTTAAAGGAAAAGCAGGAATAATTGAAGCACCGTTGTAAGTGTAAAAATCGGCGTTACCAAACTGCATTTCGCCTTTATCGCCGCATTTAACGGCAGTAATATTGGAATCGCCTGATACCCAACAAGCCGTTAATTTAGGTAACGCAGTACTTGCATTCAATTCACTTTGCACCATATTGCGCACCGTCAACTGTGTAACACCTGCTGGCAGCGTTTGTACTGTAAAGAAAGAATAAGTTGTTGCGGGACTGTCCATTGCCAAAATAGCCTTGGGTGCCGCGTCAGCTGTTGTTGCAAGACCTGCGCAAACAAGGGCGAGTCCGGTAAGTTTTAGTGTTTTCATGATGATATCCTGGTGGGTATTGATTATAAAATTAAGGCCAAACCGTTTAAGTTAAAACTAAACCAGGGCCAACGGTTAAGCCTTAATTGGCCTTGTAAAGAACTATGCAATAAACGAACCATAATTATTATCTATATGTTTATAAACAATAAATTGAATATTACTCGCACAGCAACCGCCAGCGAAAAACCCGCAGCTGTAATATTTACGATACACAAGACTAAGCAAGCCTCCGAAACTCGGGACATGTGAGTGTAATATTTTTGATACACCGCTAAACGGGAAGGAAGTGACCGGGACATGTTATGCACAGACAATAGAGTGCGTAACCATAGGGAATGCGGGGTTGACTACCGTGTTATGGCGTTTAAATGTTTTAACGGGGACTGTAACAAAATCAATACAGTGGTTTATTACTTGGGGTGACCATGACTGTTTCGGGAAAGGATTCGGATTTAGCTTTTCATGATGGGTTTCGGCTATCGCCTCTACCCATCCTACAGGCTACAGGCTGACAGGAACGGGCCGCCCGCGAGCAGTTTAATCGCAGGCATGACCGGCTCCTACATTACTTTAACTGCATTTTGTGGAGCTAAGGATTATTGTTTACAACAGTGCCTTAATCTCTGGCACACACGAGCCGCAGTTGGTTCCGGCTTTGAGACAACGCCCCACTTCCTGATGGGTTTTAAGACCTTTCTCCCGAATCGCGGCTTGAATGGTTTTTTCGCCTACGTTAAAACAGGCACAAACGATAACGCCGGTATCTTCGACACCCACCGGCGACTGCCCGGTCAATAAGGCCCTGCGTTCAGCTTGCTCCAGGTTTGTTTTTGCAAACAAGCCCGTTAACCAACTGCGCTCTGCCAGCATAGTCCCGGCACTGATAAAAACTACGCTCTCAAGCTGATTATCTACAATGCAGGCGGCGCGATAATTACCGTGACTTGAATCCTGATATTCCTGCCATTGCGGCGTTACGCCCTCGTCAACACCAAGATTTTGTTTTGCCCAACTCTGCCAGTTTTCAGGCAACGTTAAGCCAGCCAGCTCATAACGATAATACTGCTCACCCTTAATTTTTACCCAATAATCTGGCAGTTCCAAAGTTAAGTCTCGCCGCGACAAAATAAAGCCTTGCCAGACGGGTTGATAAGCCTTGATGCGCACCGGCGTGTGTTTGCTTTCCGGTTGTTTGGAATGCGGATCAACAACAGGATTAACCAAAGCGCCCATGCGACCGCGACCGGCGTATTGTTCGGTCCAGTGCATAGGCACGAAAAGATTACCGGGAAGCTGGCTGTCGGTTATGTTTACCCGGGCCACCATTGAGCCTAAAGCGCTGTCAAGCAAGGCAAGACCGTTTGCCACCAAACCAAAGCGCCTGGCGTCATCTTCATGCACTTCGACAAAAGGCTCGGCTTTATGCTGGTTTAGTTTTGCGGCAAGCGCGGTTCGGGTCATGGTATGCCATTGATCGCGCAACCGGCCGGTATTTAAAATTAACGGATAAGCCTGATCCGGCAAATTGACCGGCGCACGCGGCGTAATGGCAATAAACTGCGCTTTGCCCGATGCGGTAAAAAATTTTCCGTCTTCAAATAGCCGGGCCCGGCCTTGCGGATAAGCCTGATTAACCGGCCATTGCGTCGGCTGAAAATGCTCATAAGCCAGATCGGTAAGACCCGCTAACGCCGATATATCAAAATCGCGTTGCCCGTTGTTTTCAAAACCGGACAGCGCCGCGTGTTCACGAAAAATATCTGCCGGGCTTTGATAAGCAAACGCCTGTTCAAAACCCAGGCGTCTGGCTACCTGGGTAATAATCCACCAATCCGGCTTGGCATTTCCTGCCGGTTTAAACAAGGCCCGCTGCCGGGAGATTCGTCGTTCGGAATTAGTAACCGTACCGTCTTTTTCGCTCCATCCCTGTGCCGGCAATAAAACATGCGCCAAAGCAGTGGTATCGGTGTTTTTAATGCAATCGGAAACCACCACGAACTCGCAATTTTGCAAGGCTAGTTTAACCTTGTCGGCATTAGGTAAACTCACGACCGGATTAGTCCCCATAATCCAGACCGCTTTTACTTTACCCTCGTAAATGGCATCGAATAACTCTACCGCTGGATAACCCGGCTTTTGGGCA
>CAIKYI010000632.1 GCA_903831545.1 uncultured Methylobacter sp.
ACTACCCTCCCGACCGCCTGTTCTGATAGGATTTGAAAATCAATTGTCCTTGGCGCGCTGGAAAAATAGCCACCGTTTTGAGCTGGATGGATCACAAAAGCGCGGCATTCACTTTAATTGGGGCGGTGAAGGCTTGTATGAACAGGGTCATAATCGCATTGGCACCGGAGGTCAGCGTGGAACCGGAAGTGGCTTTGCCAATCTACAAGGCGACTGGGACGACTGGCAGAGTACCCTGGCAGTTCGGGCCGATCATTTTGATGATTACGGTGCGCATGCGGTTTATCATGCTGGTGTTAACTGGCGAATGACACACCAGTTACATTGGTTTGTCAGTGGTGGCACGGGCTATCGAGCGCCAAGTTTTAATGAGTTATTGATGGCGCCATTTGGAAATTCGATTTTAAAGCCCGAACAAAGCATAGGCGGGGAAGGTGGCTTGCGCTGGTTGCCCAACGAAGACACAAAATTAAGCGTTAACTTTTTTGACAGCCACTATGATAATTTAATCAAGGTAGAACGACTTGCTTTACCCCTTTTAGGGTATTACCAGAATATCAATATTCCGCATGCCCAGCTTCAAGGCTTGGAAACACAATGGACTACGCACTGGAATCCGCAACTGACGAGCGGCCTTGATTATACCTGGACCGACAGTAAAAATAGCGATACCGACAAGCCTTTGTCCGGCCAACCTAAGCATATCGCCAAGCTTTGGGGCGAGTGGAACTGGCAAACTATTCCCCTTAAACTGTGGGCGCAAGGTATTTATCGTGGCGAGAGTTATGCAACTGAAGGGACTGCTTTAATCAGTGACAGTTTTCATTTGAATATGCAACTTAGCTATCAGCTTAATAAACCGCTTAGTTTGTATGTGCGCGGCGAAAATCTGACTGATAATCGCCAGTCGCAAATTATAGGTTGGGATATGCCGGGCGCTGCGGTTTATGGTGGTTTTAAATGGGTCATCTGGTAGATTTAACCTGACAGATATTTATTAAAAGTATCGGTCAGATTAAATCCAGTTTGTTTCAGCGCCTACTATGCCAGACTCAGCAAAGGTAACTCGCAAAAAATATTCCCCGTTACATTCACATAAAAAATAGAACACGGATGACACAGATCGGACGGATTAACGCGGATTTTAAAAATAGGGCCGGTCTTGAATTATTTGAGCCGAGAATATCCGCTGAATCCATGTTTCATTGATCTAGGTAATAAATGGTTATTTATTGCGAGGTATTCAAGCGCATTTTATGGCTTAAACGCCGTCGGGATAGGCGTAGCTGTAATGTTTACGCAATGGTTTGACCACTTCCCATTGACTATCCAATCCTGCATGGAAAGACACAAGATCACCCGGTAGAATCGTTACTGGTTCACCTTCGGCAGGTGTCACTAATATCTCGCCCTCAAGTATATAGGCGCATTCAGTTTCATCAAAATCGATTGGAAATTTCGAAATTTCTTTTTCCCAGATTTCCCAGCCAGCAACACCCAGTTCTTTTAAACGCTCTTCGCTTGGATTGTGTTCAATGGTAATTTTGCTCATGATCTTCCTAAAAAATTAAATAGTTAAAAAAGTCATTTTAGCATCCGGATTGATGTTTGCCATCCTTACTTGGTGATTTACTGACGGCGGTTGTCACCGTAGTGGGCAATATGGAACACAGGTTAAGCGGATAAGCACGGGTTAATAAGTGAAAAACAGCGCCCTGGATTTGTAGAAATCCGTGTTTGATTGTTCTATGTAATAACAGGTTATCCCATAAGCTTTCCCGATAATTCTGTTGGGAGTCGGTAAATCACCCAGTAGGCTTTATGGCATAGGTATTTCACGATATACCCTGACCTGGTTAATTAGTATATTGTGTGTTTTAGAAAGCCGGTTGATCCACCCGTTATATCTAACAGCGAGTGGCGTCATTCTTAAAAAATCAATTCATAGTTTTAATAGAGTTCCTGTTTCGGGAGCGCATGGAGTTACTAAATGTTAGCCGCGAATTTTACAACACTCGTAACGCTGGTTTTTGGGATCACAATTATTGGCTTTGCTTTTGCGGGTTGGCTGGTAAAGTGGGTGCTGGCCAGAGAAACCGGCAATAATGCCATGCGTAATATTTCCGATGCCATCAAAGAAGGTGCTGAAGCCTTTTTACGTCGCCAGAACCGCACAATTCTAATACTCAGTGCCCTGTTTGCTTTTGCACTTTTTATCGGTTACGGCTGGCTACGCGATCATCGCGAGTTTGATCCGGTTTCTACTTCGTTGCAGTTGGCGAGTTGGATTACTGTTTCTTTTATCTTCGGCGCCTTGTGTTCGGTTTTTGCCGGTTATGTCGGCATGTGGATGAGTATCCGCGCCAATATTCGCACCGCCGCAGCGGTTCGCTCCAGCGTTAATGATGCCCTTCAAATTGCGCTGCGAGCCGGCGCCGTTTCAGGTCTGGTTGTGGTTTCCATGAGTCTGTTGGGTGTGACCGGTTTGTTCGTGCTGGTTAAAATGCTAACGCCAGATATCAATGTTGCCAAAATTCCGCTACTCATTGTTGGTTATGGCTTTGGCGCGTCATTTGTTGCCTTGTTCGCGCAAGTCGGCGGCGGCATTTACACCAAAGCCGCCGATGTGGGGGCCGATCTGGTGGGTAAGGTTGAGGCTGGCATTCCCGAGGATGACCCCCGTAATCCGGCGGTTATTGCTGATCTTGTTGGCGATAATGTTGGCGATTGTGCGGGTCGGGGCGCTGACCTTTTTGAATCTACCGCCGCCGAGAACATCGGCGCCATGATTCTGGGCAGCAGTCTGGCCCTGGCCGCGCAGAAAGCCAACATGGAATTTGGTGCCGGCATCATCGGCGTTATGTTGTTTCCCTTGGTTGCCCGTGCCTTTGGTATTATTGCAAGTATGGTGGGCATTCTTGCGGTTCGTCTTGAAAACGAAACTCAGGATCCGATGCAGGCTTTAAATCGAGGTTATTTCATCAGTTCGCTTTTGGTAATGCCGCTGTTTGGTCTGGCCACCAAATGGCTGTTGGATAGTCCGGCAGCCCCCGATGCCTGGTGGCATTTTTTTCTTTGCGGTATTCTGGGATTAGTTACCTCGGTAGCTTTTGCTTTCATCACCCAATATTACACCCAGCATAAATTTCGCCCGGTACAAGCCATAGCCGAGGCCAGTATTACCGGCCCGGCTACCAACATCATTGAAGGGACGGCCGTTGGTTTTGAATGCACCTGGATGCCGACGTTGGTGATAGCTGCCGCGTTACTGGGTTCTTATTATTTGGGTGTCAGCAGTGGCCTGCCACATGCAGGTTTGTTTGGAACTGCGGTTGCAACGGTCGGTATGCTCGCCACTGCCGCCTATATTCTGGCCATGGATGCCTTTGGCCCCATTACTGATAATGCCGGGGGCATCATTGAAATGAGTGAGCAGCCCGACGAAATCCGTCAGCGCACCGACACACTGGATGCGGTAGGCAACACCACCAAAGCACTCACCAAAAGCTATGCTATTGGTAGCGCGGGTCTTGCAGCTTTTTTATTGTTTCAGGCTTATATTGATGAAGTGAAAAACTATGCAGGTCTGGATGAAGCAGCGGCGTTTGGCGTCAATATGGGCAATCCCGTCATTTTTGTGGGTGCCATGCTCGGGGCGATGCTGGTGTTTTTGTTTTGCTCAATGACCATCCGTGCGGTGGGAAGTGCCGCTAAAAGTATTATTGAAGAAGTGCGGCGGCAATACGCCAAGCTGCCCCGTAACAATGACCAGATAGTGTTTCCGGACGGTTTTAAGCCGGATTACGGCGCTTGTGTTGATATTGTGACCCGTGCCGCGCTGCGCAATATGGTTGTTCCCGGATTGCTGGTGGTATTGGCTCCTATCGTCGTAGGTGTGTTGTTTAAGATTTTTATCGGCATGGAAGGTCCGTTAATCGCCGCCCAAAGTGTCGCCGCCCTGCTGATGGTCGCTACTATTACGGGTATTTTAATGGCTCTTTATTTAAACAATGCCGGCGGTGCCTGGGATAACGCAAAGAAGTATGTAGAAAGTGGCGCTTACGGCGGCAAACATATCATCGATCAGAATGGCAACAAGATTATGAATCCGGTTTACGGCGCTGCCGTCGTCGGCGACACGGTGGGCGATCCGTTTAAGGATACCGCAGGCCCCAGTTTACATGTGTTAATCAAATTGCTGGCTACAGTCACGCTGGTGATGGCGCCGGTTTTTCTTTAAAACTAGAGATCGCATTATTAATCGAGTAGTGGCAGACGGTTACGGTCATTGA
The DNA here is from genome assembly GCA_903831545.1 of uncultured Methylobacter sp. Lineage (GTDB taxonomy): Bacteria > Pseudomonadota > Gammaproteobacteria > Methylococcales > Methylomonadaceae > Methylobacter_A. The sequence goes on from CAIKYI010000632.1 coordinate 4,293, forward strand.
TGAGTTAAAGTCGAAGTGCCTTTGATCTGGGCAAAAACTGACATGCCGGTGTGCAATCCCAGCAATAAGGCTGATTTTCGGGTAATGTGCGCGAGTAGCGTCTCGCTGCCGACTTTTAACATCACTACGCTCTGGCCGCCCTGATTATCGGCAAGGTCAGTGATTATCGCGGGAAGTACATTGAGAATACTGGTAGCGACAGGCGCTTCCAGGGCGATGCTGACATCTCTTGCGTAAATTTGTACCCGCAGCGGGGTTCCGATTTTTGCTTCCATTGCAGGTAAACTGAGAAAACCACCTGCAAAAGCGACCTGGGTTAAGTGATATTCGGGTTCATGTTCGGCGACTGTTGCCTGCCAAACGGTAGTGGCATCACGGTCTTGTATAAGCGCTACCTCAAGCCTGTTTTGCGTTTCTGATAAGGGGCCTGCCGCCAAAATGTGGCCATTTTCCATAATCACCAGCGTGTCAGCCAATTGGGCGACTTCCTGCTGGGAGTGCGTGACATAAAGTACAGGAATATCCAGTTGCTGATGCAATCGGCTTAAAAAAGGCAGGATTTCCTGTTTGCGTTTAAAGTCCAGTGACGCCAGCGGTTCGTCCATCAGCAGAATTTCAGGATTTAGCGCCAAAGCTCTGGCAATGGCGACACGTTGCCGTTCTCCGCCGGATAAACGTTCCGGCAGGCGCTCAAGTAAGTGATCAATGCCCAGCAATTCAACGGTTTGCTCAAGATTGGTCAGGTCCGGTTTTTTTTTAAGCCGCTTTAAGCCAAAATGCAGATTATCTCGTACCGTTAGATGCGGAAACAGATTTGCTTCCTGAAAAACATAACCCAGTGGCCGTTTATGGGTAGGCAAAAACAGCCCGCGACCACTGTCCTGCCAAATGCTTCCGTTAATTTCAAGAAACCCCTGCGCAGCTTGCTGGAGTCCGGCAATGCAACGTAACAGCGTGGTTTTACCGGAACCGGAATGGCCAAAAAAAACAGTAATGCCGGCAGCTGGCAGTTCCAGGTCAACGTCTAGTTTAAACTCGCCGTAGTCGAGCTGAAAGCGGGCTAAAATAGCGGTCATTTAAGCGGGTGGGCAATAGGTTGTGATTTTTGTGAGCTGTACAAAAGCAAAAGCACACTAAATGAAAACAGTAACAAACAACCGGCCAGCCAGTGAGCTTGGGCATATTCCAGCGCTTCGACATGATTGTAGATTTGCACCGAGACCACGCGGGTTTGATCGGGAATATTGCCGCCCACCATGAGTACCACGCCAAATTCGCCGACAGTATGGGTAAATCCTAAAATGGTGGCGGTGAGGAAGCCAGGTTTAGCCAGCGGCACGACCACGTTGAAAAACGTATCAAAAGGGCTGGCACGCAACGTTGCGGCTGCTTCCAATGGTTGTTCGCCAATCATCGAGAATGCCGCCTGTAAAGGTTGCACCACAAACGGTAAGGAATACAGTACCGACGCTACTATCAGGCCGGGGAACGTGAACGGCAAGGTACCCAGACCCAACCAGCTGGTGATTTTGCCGATGATCCCGGCAGGTCCCATCAATACCAGTAAATAGAAGCCCAACACCGTTGGCGGTAACACCAACGGCAATGCCACGATGGCATTGATGATACCTTTCCAGGCGCAACGGGTTCTGGTAAGCCACCAGGCTAACGGGGTGCCGAACAACAACATCAATGTAGTGGCAAGACTGGCCACTTTAAAAGTTAGCAGTAAGGTGTCGAGATCGGCAGAGTTTAGCATCAGTGTTTAACGGTTAGTGAGCCAAGTCGTAGCCGTATTTTTTTATGATGGCCAACGCAGGCGCTGATTTAAGATAGTTTAGCAATGCTATTGCGGCTGGGTTTTCTGCGCCGTTAAGCATTAGGACGGCACTTTGTTTGATCGGTGTATGACGGTCGACAGGAATGATCCAGCCAGAACCGCTGGTTATTTTTCCGTTTTCAATGACTTGCGATAAGGCCACAAA
>CAIKYI010000633.1 GCA_903831545.1 uncultured Methylobacter sp.
CATCAGGAATTTAATGTTGAAGTTCCGGTTCGCAAGTTACTGGACGAAGATCATTCCTTGCAGGAAGAGTCTTTACGCAAACGTATTGTGGCAATTCTGGAGCAAAGTCACAAAGATAAAGAACAGCTAATGTCCAGTGAAGTGTTACATCATTTCGAGAAATCAGTGATGTTGCAAGTGCTTGATAATAGTTGGAAAGAACATTTGGCGGCGATGGATTATTTGCGTCAGGGCATACACTTTAGAGGCTATGCGCAAAAAGATCCCAAGCAGGAATACAAGCGTGAAGCGTTTGAAATGTTCACCAGTCTGCTGGAGCATATCAAGTACGAAGTGATTGGCATTTTGTTTAAAGTTCAGGTCAGGGAAGAGGAAGATGTTCGGGCGATTGACGAACAAAGGCAAGCGCCCCGGGAAATGCATTTCGAGCATGCGCAGGCGCCAACCCTTGATGCTTACGAGCAATCCTTGCTTGAACAGAATGAACATGAAGGCGAAGTCGCTACTGCCGTGCAACCTTTTACCAGAGAGGGTAACAAAGTAGGCCGTAACGATCCTTGCCCTTGTGGTTCAGGCAAAAAATTCAAGCAGTGTCACGGCAAATTAAGTTGATTTGAGTGCGGTGAGTGGAGCTGCCACTCACCGTTTAAAATAGATTTTCCGTTGGTTTTTCATCGTTCAGTTCTGCATCAGTTCTCGATACACCGTTAGCTTGTGGAGTATATTGAGTTGGTGCATGTTCGGCCTGAAAGAACTCCCATATCCCGCTTTTGTTGGTAGTCGCTGCCAACAGCCCTGTCCAGGGACTTATAAACGCTTTTACTATGCCTTCGGGTGCTTCAAGTGTCGTTTCCGGAATGTCTTTCAGGGCAACCCGCATAAAATCTATCCACATCGGTAAAGCGGCCACGCCGCCCGTTTCAAGATTTCCCAGTGGGGAAAAATCATCAAAACCAATCCAGGCTGTAGCGACGGTTGATTTTGTAAAGCCGTTAAACCAGGCGTCACGTTGTTCATTGGTCGTTCCGGTTTTTCCGGCAAGATCCTGTCTATCCAGTACTTTTGCGGCGGTTGCCGTGCCGTTTTGTACCACGTCCCTTAATAATGAATTCATTAGAAAACAAATTTGCGGCGAAATAATTCTGGGCGCGTAGGCTTTATTGGTTTCTTCCTCGCTATTGCAGGTCGGGCAGGCAAGTTTCGGTTTTGCCTGGTAAATGATTTCGCCTTCATTGGATTCAATACGCTCAATAAAATAAGGTTTGATCAGGAAACCGCCATTGGCGAAAGTCGCATAAACCCTAGCCATTTGTAGTGGCGTCGCATAGCCGCTGCCCAGCGCCAGCGACAGGGTTTTAGGGATTTGTTCTTCGGTAAAACCAAAGCGTAAAGCCGTTTCTACGGCTTTTTCCACGCCCATTTCCTTTAACAAACGAATCGAAATAATATTTCTTGAATGAGTTATAGCCGACCTGATACTGGTTGGGCCGTAGAATTTTTTGTTGTAATTCTCGGGGCGCCACTCGTTTTCCTGACCTGGAATGTCGATGACGATGGGCGCATCGTTAATGAGACTGGCCGGTGTGTAGCCCTGTTCCAGGGCCGTCGTGTAAATGATTGGTTTAAAGCCTGAGCCGGGTTGCCTTTTCGATTGGGTTGCCCGATTGTATTTGTTGCGATAAAAGTCAAAACCGCCGGTTAAGGCCAAAATGGCCCCATCGTCAGGATTTAAAGCTACAAATGCGCCTTCGGCTTCAGGGACTTGCGTTAAAGTCCAGCTACTGTCTTGCAGTTGTCGAACCCTAATGGTATCGCCGGGTTTGACAAGGCTGGAGAGACTGCTGCCAGTCCATTTAAGGTTATCGCCAGTTATTTCAATAACTGTTTTATTCAGAAGATTTGGCGTGAGCGGAGACAGAGTATCTGTGGTGGCTGATGTCAAAAGACTGGCTGTAGCACGATTGTTTTTAACGCTTGTAACAGTCGCCGGAAACGTATCGCCGATAACGGTTGGGGCGATTTTATTGTCTTTTTGACAGCCAGCGCGATTAGTCGCGGCATTTTTACAATGCCGGTAACCATGACGTTCGTCATAAGCATGTAAAGTATCGGTCAGCGCTTGATTTGCAGTTGATTGTAACGTTCCGTCAAGGGTGGTGTAGACCTTGAAGCCAGAGGTGTAGGCTTGTTCGCCGTACAGTTCCAGAATTTTCTGCCGCACCATTTCCGCCAGATAAAGCGCTGAAACTTCAGGGAGGACAGCTTGCAGTTTTGAGCTGGAAGCTTGTTCGGAAGCATCCTCATAGTCTTGTTGAGTGATGTAGCCTAGTTCAAGCATGCGGTGCAAAACATAATTACGTCTTTCCAGGGCGCGTGCTTCATTGGTGATGGGGTTGTAGAGTGACGGCGCTTTGGGCAGGCCGGCAATCATGGCATGTTCGGCCAGGCTCAGGTCGGTTAAGGATTTGCCGTAATAAACCTGCGCGGCGGCGGCAATGCCATAAGCGCGGTGGCCCATAAAAATCTGGTTTAAATAAAGCTCCAGGATTTTGTTTTTTGGGTATTCATGTTCTATTTTTAACGCAAGAATGATTTCCTTTAATTTGCGGGTATAGGTTTTTTCGTTGCTCAGTAAAAAACTTCGCGTAACCTGCATGGTAATGGTGCTGCCGCCCTGTTTTTTCTTGCCGGTTAAGGCCAGTTGCAGGGCGGCCCGAAGCAAACCTTTAAAGTCAACGCCAGCATGTTCATAAAAATTATCATCTTCTGAGGCAATAAAGGCATTGATCAGTTGTTGGGGGATTTGCTCGATGCTAACCGGGGTACGTTTTTTCTCTCCAAATTGGGCAATCAGCAGGCCGTCTTTGGTGTATATGTTTAAGGGCGTCTGGTATTGAACATTATGAAGCGTCTTGACATCCGGCAGATCGGCGGCAAGTTTTTCGTATACAAAGTAGCCTGAAATAGCTATGCCCAAGTTAATGGTCATAAAACAAATAGCAAACCATTTTAGAAATTTAACCACAAGTCATCCGGGATAATGGTGCGATAGTAAGATACTGTAGATAAAAAACAACAGCTCAGACAAATAAAACAAACATTTTAAGCATCAAAATAAAAAAGGCTACTATACTTTCGCCAGTAAATAAGTTTTGTGACCGTTGATTGTTATCAGCGACTACATGGGTAGTAGTTTTTTAGCTGGAAAAAAATCTGCATTCTCCATATTTATGTTGATTTTGCAGGCGGTGAC
>CAIKYI010000634.1 GCA_903831545.1 uncultured Methylobacter sp.
AATCAGGAATTTAAAATTACACTGGCTAAAATTTACGCACAAACGGGAAAGAAGCAGGAGGCTGAAGATTTATTGCAAGGATTGATAGCGGCGAGTCCGGATAATGTTAAATTTAAATTGTTATTTCTTGATTTTTTAAATGCAGCTGCCCCCGAAAGAGTAAAAGATCAATTTCAACAATTTACAGAGCAAAATAAAAAGCAGTCTAAAGCGTTGCTATCCTTTGCAACCTGGATGATTGCTAGAAAAAACTTTGATGACGCTAAAATTGTGCTTAACCAGGTATTAAAACTGGACGAGAGCACTGAACAAGTACTTTCTGCAAAAATGTTTCTTGCAAAAATAGCTTTCGATCTTAAAGATTTTGATACTACAAAAAAAATCAGTGAAGAAGTTCTGGCAAGTAATGATAATTACCTTGATGCGAAAATATTACAGGCAAGATTATTTCTGGTTAAAGCCCAGTATGATGACGCAATTGCTCTATTAACTAAAATTCTTTGGGAGAAAGCCTCTTCGGAAGAGGCGCTGATTTTACTGGGCCAGTCTTTTATCCTTAAAGGCGATCAAAAACAGGCAGAAAAACAGTTTCTGAGTGCATTAGAAGTCAATCCGGCCAATTTGATTGCATTAGTATATGTCTACGACAAAGCGTTGATTACTAAAGATTTTGATTATGCACAAAAAATCATTGAGAAAGCATTAAGGTTTGATCCTGAAAATATAGTATTGCTTGAAAAATTAGCCAAAGCTAATTTACTGGCAGCTAAATGGGATGCAGTAAAAGAAGTCGTACAACGAATTAACAATAATAATAATCCCCAGGCAAAAAGTTTGGCAAAATATTTACAGGGGCAAATTTTTCAGGGCCAGGGTGAGTTTGTTAAAGCGATTGCCGAATATAAGGATTTATTGACAAATGTCCCAGGTAATTTAGAAATATTAGAGAGTATGCTTCGCTGTTATGAGGGTATCAACAAAAAAACGGACATGCTCGTAATCTTAAATGATTTGGTGGCCAAGGATCCTCGGAATGTTCCAGCGAATATCGTTTTAAGTGATTTATTGGCAGCAGAAAAGAAGTTTGATCAAGCATCGGCTTTGTTAACTGGTTTGCTTAAGGAAAATAAGTCAACTGAAATCTATGTAGCCTTAGCAAAAGTTAAACAGGGACAAGGTGACAATAAAACAGCTATTTCCATATATCAAGACGGACTGAAGCAGAATCCGGGCGATGTAAAGTTGTTATTGTCATTAGCTACCATACAAGAAGCGCAAGGTGATTTTGATTCAGCCATTTCAACTTACGAGCAGATATTAGTTACAGATCCCGACTTGGAAATTGCGATAAACAATTTAGCGTCTATACTAACTGAACATTACGCAAGTGAAGAAAGTCAAAAAAAAGCTGTTCTATTGGCCGAAAGATTCAAGGATTCAAAACAACCTTATTATAAAGACACCTATGCCTGGGCATTGATTAAGCAAGGTGATGCGGACAAGGGATTGAATTTATTGAATAAAATTATTGTGACAGCGCCCGATGTTCCGGTTTTTAGATATCATTTAGGTGTTGCCCATTTTAAAAGTGGTAATAATGGAGCGGCTATTGCCGAGCTAAATCAGGCTCTTATGCTTGCTGCCAAGAAGGGGAGCTTTCCTGACCAGAAAGCAGCCAAAACGTTATTGGATGAAATTATGGTTAAAACGAAACGGTAGTCAGATGGCTCTAATATTCTATTTTAAAAGTACTTTTAAGGGTGGATCATTTTGAAAATATTAGTAACAGGAGCAGCTGGATTTATAGGTTCTAACCTTAGTCTAAGATTGTTGGCTCGTGGAGATGAAGTTGTTGGAATAGATAATCTTAACGATTACTATGATGTTAATTTAAAGCTGGCAAGATTGGAACGCCTGCAAGGTCATGAGCGTTTTAAATTTATAAAGCTGGAGATTGCTGATAAGCAGGCGATGGAAGAGCTCTTTGCCCGAGAGCAATTTCAGCGGGTTATGCATTTGGCGGCTCAGGCCGGAGTCCGTTATTCAATAACAAATCCTCATGCCTATATTGATTCCAATATCGTTGGCTTTATCAATATACTTGAAGGCTGTAGACATAATGGCGTTGAGCATTTAGCGTATGCGTCATCCAGTTCGGTCTATGGGGCAAATACCCAGATGCCTTTTTCTATACATGACAATGTCGATCATCCTGTATCGATTTATGCAGCAAGTAAAAAAGCCAATGAATTGATGGCTCATACCTATAGTCATTTATATAGACTCCCCACCACAGGTTTACGGTTTTTTACAGTTTACGGGCCTTGGGGGCGACCTGATATGTCATTGTTTATGTTTACCCGCAATATACTTGAAGGTAAGCCGATAGATGTATTTAATTACGGAAATCATCGTCGTGATTTTACTTATGTAGATGATATCGTTGAAGGTGTTATCAGGGTTATTGATAAGCCTGCCCAAGTAAATGACAGTTGGTCTGGTGAAAATCCAGATCCGGCGACCAGTCTTTCACCTTACCGTATCTATAATATTGGTAATAATAATCCGGTGAATTTATTAACGTTTATTGAAACACTGGAAAAGTGTTTAGGTAAAGAGGCTATAAAGAATATGTTACCTTTACAGCCCGGCGATGTGCCTGATACCTATGCCGATGTGTCTGATTTGGTAAATGATATGGGTTATAAACCTGCTACGCCATTGGAAGATGGCATTAGAAATTTTGTTGAATGGTATAAAGAATTTTATAAGGTGGCTTAATGAACACGCATAATAGGTTGATTTCGGTAGTCGGATTGGGTTATGTCGGGTTGCCTGTGGCTGTAGAGTTTGGAAAAACCCGGCAAGTAATTGGCTTTGATATCAATTCAACACGAATTGATGAGTTGAAGCAAGGTATAGAGCGGACCAATGAGGTTGAGGCGCATGACTTGGCAGAAACAGATATTTTATATACCTGTAATGCTGATGATTTAAAAAAAGCGGATTTTCATATTGTCGCCGTACCGACGCCTGTTAATAATGCCAAGCAGCCAGATTTATCGCCCGTCATCAATGCGTCAAGAACGGTAGGGAGGCAGCTTAAAAAAGGCGATATTGTTGTCTATGAATCAACAGTCTATCCGGGCGCAACAGAAGAAGAATGTATTCCTGTTCTTGAAAAGGAGTCGGGTCTGAAGTGGCAGGTTGACTTTAACGTCGGATATTCTCCAGAGCGAATTAATCCAGGTGATAAAGTCCATACCTTTAAAACTATCACTAAGGTCGTGTCTGGAGACACACCTGAAACATTAGCCATTGTTTCAGCCGTTTATGAATCGGTTGTAACTGCAGGCGTACATAGAGCGGCAACAATCAAAGTTGCGGAAGCAGCTAAAGTTATTGAAAATACACAAAGAGATTTAAACATATCTTTAATGAATGAATTGGCTTTGATTTTCAATAAAATGGATATTGATACACGGGATGTGTTGGCGGCAGCTTCATCCAAATGGAATTTTTTGCCTTTTGATCCAGGCTTGGTTGGTGGACATTGCATAGGTGTCGATCCGTATTATCTAACGTATAAAGCATCAGTATTAGGCTATACTCCACAGGTCATTTTGTCGGGACGTGGTATAAATGACAGTATGGGCAGTTTTATTGCAACCCAGACGGTTAAAGAATTGATTAATAGTGGCGTCTGTGTAAAAGGCAGTGTTGTTACTGTCTTGGGCTTTACCTTTAAGGAAAACGTTCCTGATATAAGAAATACACGGGTTATTGATATAATCAGGGAATTGATGGATTATGGTATCAATGTACAAGTATTTGATCCTATGAGTGATATTCATGAAATAAAGGAAGAATATGATGTGGAACTGGTTGTTAATGAGGATGGGTTAAAACCTGCTAAAGCAATTTTGTTCGCGGTACCTCATCAATATTTTATGGAGAAAGATTGGTCATATATGGCTAATTTGTTAGAAAATAAAACTGGGATAGTTCTTGATGTTAAAGCCAAGCTGGATAGAACCAAGGTTCCCGAAGGGATTAAGCTTTGGAGGCTTTAATGCTTGTTAAATTAATTGGATATGATGTCCTGCCTGGTGTAACGTTTAAATGCTTGAGGTGATATAGTGACGTTTTTAAAGATAATAAAAGTAGCATTGTCGTTGCTTGTTTTACTGGTGTCGGGGTGCGCTCTTCCGCCATTAAGTGAAGGTATGGCAGTGCCATCTGACTATACCTATAGAATAGGACCGGGAGATAGCGTACAGATTTTTGTATGGGGGAATCCTGATATTTCTACATCTGCAACGGTTCGACCTGATGGGAAAATTACTATTCCGTTGGTAGAAGATTTATTGGCCAGTGGAAAAACACCGGCAGAATTGGCGAGACTAATGGAGAAGCAGCTGGGCAAATATGTCCGGGATCCACAAGTAGTTATAATGGTAGCTGGATTTCAGGGAATTTATAGTCAGCAGGTCAGAATTGTTGGCCAATTAAGTGGCGGTGGCGGTGGTGGCGGCGGTGGTGGTGGTGGTGGAAGTGCACCCAGTTTTTCTGCCAAATCGTTTCCTTATAAGAAAGATATGACCTTGCTTGATTTGATGATACAAGTGGGTGGTTTAAGTCAGTTTGCTGATGGTAACAGGGCAAGTATTGTCCGAAATGTCAATGGTGAAAATCAACACTTTGGCATCAGAATAAATGATTTGATCAATGACGCGAATCTTAACGCAAATATAGTCATTTTGCCGGGCGACATCGTTATAATACCGGCTGCAATTTTTTAGTTTTAATTCAGCTTGCGCTTATGTAATAAATTCTCGTATTTTTATGTATGCGCAATTTAAGCCTGTTTGGATAGATCTTAAAATGTATCTTTTTTAGCTTTGAAGCATTGTTTTAAGTGTCATGATTATATATTTACCTGTTCCTAATGTATTTCTTTATTAATTCCGGTATGGCAGTGAGTAGATAGGAAGTCGCGATTGAATAAGTCAGGGTTAATTTTTTGATATACATAAATTAGCTTCACCCAGGAATCGGGAATAGTAAATAATGTTATAAGCTTTCATTATATTTTTAAAGTATAAGAATTTTTGAATATAAAGTGACCAAAGAATGTTTATTTTAAATTATGTTAATGGGGTAGTGGGATAGCATGCAAGAGCAGATAGCGCAGCTTTTTAGTTATGTAAAAGGTGCATTCGGCCATAAATGGTTAGCACTAAGTATTGCCTGGATAATCAGTCTTAGTGGATGGGTATTTGTAATTGATATGCCTAACAAATATATTTCTGAAGCAAGGGTTCATGTTGAAACAAAAACAATGTTACAACCTTTACTGCGAGGAATGACTATTCAAGCCGATACAGCCGGATTGTTGCGTGTTATGCAGGTGTTGATGTTTACGCGGAATAATCTTGAACAGATTATAAAAATGTCTGATCTGGACAAAAATTCAAGTGCCTCTGATAGGAATGCTCTGTTAGATGGCTTGAAAAAAAATATTAAAATTGAAGGCGGGCGTGATGATGTTTTTACAATAAAATATGAAGCTACCTCTCCCAGTCTAGCTAAAAATGTTGTACAAGCTGTTTTAACGGTTTTTTCCGAGCAAACCCATCAATCCACTCTTGCAGGTACAGATGTTGCCAAGAAGTTTATTGAGGATCAACTTCATGAATATGAAGGACGGTTAAGGAATGCAGAACAAGCCAAAGAAAACTTTAAACGCGCTAATCTGGGTTTATTGCCAGGAGAAGGAGGTGGTCAAATTGCCCAGGTCCAAGGCGCAATGAATCTTCTTGAAGACGCAAAATTACAGTTAAGTGAGGCAATTTCGCGACAAAAAACCCTCACAGAGCAATTAAATGACATAAAAGATTCTGATGAAGACTGGTCGGTTGCCGATTTTGGGACTGAAACGGCTGCGGCAACAACAGAAGAAGATTCAAGAATAGAAGCACTAAATTTAAGGAAAAAAGAACTTTTAGTCAGATTTACAGAAAACCACCCCGAGATTGTATCAATTAATAAAACAATTAAAAGTCTGGAAAAAGTCAAACAAGATGCAGAAAAGAACAAGCCGGAAGTAGCTGCGGCAGATGAAACAGAAGATATGTTTGTCAAACCAAATGTTATGGCAAATCCCTATGTTCAGACCATAAAAGTTGCTCTAAATGAAGCAGATGCACAGGTAGCATCAGCTAAAGCGCGAGTAGATGAATTGAAAGCCCGCGTGGACAAAATTGGAGAAGAGTTGCATTCAAGACTGACAGTTGAAACCGCATTGCAGAATTTAAACAGAGACTATGATGCCATTAAAAGTAATTACGAAAGATTACTTGAAAGTAGGGAGCAGGCGAG
>CAIKYI010000635.1 GCA_903831545.1 uncultured Methylobacter sp.
GCTTGGCCTTCAGCCAAAGTGCGGTATCCACCATCGCTTGCGATTGCAGAGAAGTGAACGAACACATCTGCGCTACCATCGCTAGGTGAAATAAAACCAAAACCTTTAGACTCGTTAAACCACTTAACAGTACCTGTTGCCATGTAACACCTATATAAATCAATGAAAATATTTGATTGCAAATCATGCCTGGCAATTTTAAAGAGAAAAGCGAATGGAATTTCTGAAAAGTGCTGAATAACATGCAAAACCTAAGCAGACGTCTCGCTTTTATGTGGAGTACTGTCTACTAGAAATTACATTATAGTGACTAATCTTCAGTATAGCCATTGAAAAATTAGCAAGCAATGTTTCTTCCTTGGCTAAAAGAGAATGATATCATTGCCCGATCGCAGGTCAGCCCCCTTAAAATAAAAACAATACAGGCCGTGCCATTACCCTAATCGGTCATCATTTCTGGGCATAATGGCATTAAGTGTTTTAGGTAATATAATTAAAATCAAAGGAAAATCATGAAGCACCAGGTAGTAGACGCTCGCATCACCCCTGAGGGACGGCTGGATGTGCTATCCAAGGCTGAAGTCACCAAACTGCTTGATACCAGCCAGGGTGGTTTGTATCGGTTGTTTCGTAATTGTTCGCTTGCGGTATTAAATTGCGGTAGCACCATGGATGACGGCAAGGAATTGCTGGAACGTTATCCTGATTTTGATATACGCGTTATTCAGGAACAACGGGGCATTAAACTGGATGTTAAATCTGCGCCTGCTCAGGCCTTTGTTGACGGTAAAATGATCAAAGGCATTAATGAACATTTGTTTGCGGTACTGCGCGATATTATCTATGTCAGTGACGAGATTAATAATAATCCAAAGTTTGATCTGGATAGCTCGGATGGCATCAGCAGCGCCGTGTTCCATATTTTACGCAATGCCAATATATTGCGTCCCATGACCAACCCTAATTTGGTGGTTTGTTGGGGCGGGCATTCAATCAGCCGTAAAGAATATGAATACACCAAACTGGTAGGACATGAATTGGGCTTGCGTGGCCTGGATATTTGTACCGGTTGCGGACCTGGCGCGATGAAAGGCCCCATGAAAGGAGCGGCGATAGGTCACTCTAAACAACGCATTAAAAATGGCCAGTATTTGGGCATAACAGAACCCGGTATCATCGCCGCTGAATCGCCCAATCCCATCGTAAACGATCTTGTGATTCTTCCTGATATTGAAAAACGCCTTGAAGCGTTTGTAAGGACAGGTCATGGCATCGTGGTATTTCCTGGTGGTGCCGGCACTGCCGAAGAAATACTCTATATTCTCGGCATCCTGTTGCATCCTGACAATACAGATATGCCGTTTCCGTTGATATTTTCCGGGCCAGACAGTTCGGAAAGTTACTTTCAGGAAATTGATCGTTTCATAGCCGGAACTTTGGGTGCGTCCGCACAACAACGTTACCAAATTATCATTGATGATCCCGGTTTGGTGGCGCGTGAAATGGAAAAAGGCATTCAGCAGGTTCGACAGTTTCGTAAAGATAATAGTGATGCCTACTATTTCAACTGGCTACTGAAGATTGATAACTTGTTTCAGCAGCCGTTTATACCTACGCATGAAAACATGCGCAATCTGGTTTTACATAAAGACCAGGAAAATCATCAGTTAGCTGCCAATCTCCGACGTGCGTTTTCCGGTATTGTTGCGGGTAACGTAAAAGACGAGGGGATACGCGCCATCGAACAACACGGTCATTTTGAAATTCGCGGTGATTCAGAGATTATGTCGTTAATGGATTCTTTACTCGACTCTTTTGTGACGCAACACCGCATGAAACTGCCCGGTAAAAAATATTCGCCGTGTTATAAAATTATCAAATAATTAAAGGTAATCTTAAAAAGCACCCTGTTTTTTTGTTGCTCATTAGTCAATCCAGTTCATGAAAGTCATCCTGACCGAAAAACCCTCAGTTGCTCGCGACATTGCCAAATGCCTGAATATCAACAACAAGCGCGACGGTTATTTCGAGGGTAACGGCTATCAAATTACCTGGGCTTTTGGTCACCTGGTCGAATTAAAAGAACCGGATGATTATGACAAAACCTGGAAGCGCTGGACTTTGGAATCTCTGCCCATCATTCCCGACCAATTCGGCTTAAAAGCCCGGGGAGATGCTTCCGCGCAAAAACAGTTAAATACCATCAAACATTTATTCAAAGCGGCTGATGAAATCATCTGCGCAACGGATGCCGGTAGGGAAGGCGAGCTGATTTTCAGATACATTTTGTCCTGGACCGAGTGTTTGCAAAAACCGTTTAAACGCCTGTGGATCAGTTCCTTAACGGATGATTCGATACGCAAAGGCTTTGCGGCATTGCAGGCCGGTCATGCTTATGACGGCCTATACCGCGCTGCGAAGTGTCGCAGTGAATCAGACTGGATCGTTGGTCTAAATGCCACGCGGTTGTATACGCTGAAGTTTGGTCAGCAAAACAGTTTATGGACCATAGGTCGCGTGCAAACGCCAGTGCTGGCGCTTATTGTGCAAAAGGACCTGGAAATTGCCGAATTTAAGCCCAAGGATTTTTGGGAATTACACACCTTATATCGGGAATCTGACTTTCAATATATTGGCGGGCGCTTTGATGAAAAAAACGCAGTAGAGCGCCTGTTAAACCACATCGGGGGGCATGATTTTCATATCACCAGCGTCAAGGGTAAGCGGGAATCGCTTAATCCGCCGTTATTGTATGATTTGACCGATTTGCAAAAGGACATGAGTATTCGCCACGGCTTGACCGCCGAGCA
>CAIKYI010000636.1 GCA_903831545.1 uncultured Methylobacter sp.
AAGGTGAAAAAGCTCACAAATCGGCTTTGGACGGGTCGGAGCGTAACGTGGTCAAGGCCGACTTTACCTATAACGAAGCCGATAACAACTTCACCTGCCCTGAAGGACAGGTTTTGAAAATGAGTCGCGAAAGCCAAGACGGCAAACGGGTGTACCAAGGATCAGCGCAAGTCTGTGCCGATTGCCCGCTGCACAGCCGCTGCTGTCAATCCACAAAATGCGAAGCCCGAACCATCAGTACTGATGACAAAGAATCTTTACGTAAAGTCATGAATGCTAAAAAAAACGATTATTAAAACTATCTAATTGAAATATATAGATTAAATTTTTAGATAAATCATCAACAAAACCTCTCTTTAACCGTTTCATATTTCGCCAGGGCTTTAATTCTTTTTTTAGTACTTGTCGAATAGTTTCGTGCGATACGCTTTTCACATAACCCAGATCTACCATCTGTTGTCCAAGCAGGAGTAATGTTCAGTTACTGCGCCCATCATGAGCATTGCCATAGAGGGAATGCAACAAGATGGGCTTCCCTTTACTATCAATAACTCGACATCTTGAGCTGCTTGCTTTCGCCCTATTTAAGCTGGCTCTAAACCTTATTGGGGTAATCGTTCCCGTGCTCGTTCAATGGTGTCTGTGGCAAAATGCCAGCGGTAACAATTGGCTAATATTAAAATACGTATTGTTTTGAATTCGCTCCGGCTTGTTCTGTGACTAGTTTTGGCACCAGATAGCCGGGCAGTGTGGCTTGAATTTGTTTGATTAGCTCTAATGCTTCAGTTTTCTCTACTTCAAAGTGCGCAGTACCGGTTGCTTTATCCAACAAATGTAGATAATAAGGAATGATGCCCAAGCTGAACAGTTTTTCACTGAGTTCGCATAGGGTTTGGGGGTTGTCATTCACGCCTTTTAATAACACTGATTGATTGAATAAGGTAATTCCGCTGTTTTTAAGTGCCTTGCAGGCAGCAATGACCCGATCATTGATTTCGTTGGCATGATTACAGTGTACGATGAGGATGATTTGTTTGGAGCTGAGACTTAACATAGTGATAAAGTCATCTGTTATTCGGGCCGGTAACACAATAGGTAGGCGGCTGTGTATTCGGATGCGTCTTAAATGCTTGATCTCGCTTAATTGTAAAATGAGTTTCGTCAACCTTGCGTCATTTAGCAGTAAGGGGTCGCCGCCACTTAAGATAACCTCTGAAATGCTGGTGTCGCTCTGTATGGCCTGGATGGCGCTCATTTCCTTTTGCTTGCTCAGTTGCAGGTCGGCATAAGGAAAGTTTCTTCGGAAACAATACCGGCAGTTGATAGCGCAACTGCCGGTATTTATGAGCAAAACCCGCCCCTGATATTTATGTAAAATACCCGGTTCTGTCACTGAGACAAGATCTCCAACCGGATCAGCAGTAAAGCCGGGATAGGTATTTAACTCGTCTTTAACAGGCAGAACCTGACGTAATAAGGGATCATCAGGATTACCTTTTTCCATGC
>CAIKYI010000637.1 GCA_903831545.1 uncultured Methylobacter sp.
GGTTCTAGCCTACAAGAGCCGCACCTGACAAGAAAGAACCATCCACTCAACGACTGTTTTGATTAATTAAAAATTCCGCCAAAAATCATAATAACAATTACCGTTTATTCCATTTAGTAAATATAAAATATAGACTAAATAACACAAATCAACAGGAAATTAATACAAGTTGTGCAAGGCAGATTCTTATTCCAACCCGCTGCTTTAGTTCACCTTCACTCAACAATCCTTACCCAAATTGACTCATGCAACTTAGAGGCACAATACATATCTTTGTTCTGCTGTTAACGCTAAACGGCTGCATGCCGATGACGTATCCGCCGGGCACTAAAACCAATACAGCCCGACTTGGCTACAACATGTTTCTGACTGAAGACGGCGCTAACTTGCCGGTAAGGCATTGGCTACCTAAAACCGAGCCCGTTGCCGTTATTATTGCCTTACATGGCTTTAACGATTACAGCCATTTTTTCGATCCTCCGGGAGAATATTTAAGCCGACGGGGTATAGCCAGCTTTGCTTATGACCAGCGTGGTTTTGGCGCGGCTCCACAACGTGGCTTATGGGCAGGCGAAGAGGCTTATATCAGGGATTTACAGAATTTTGTACAACAGGTAAAAACACATTACCCAAAAAGTCCCGTCTATCTGCTCGGGGAAAGCATGGGCGGCGCAATAATCATTACCGCCATGAGTCAGAACGCCATGCCTGACATCGCCGGGGTGATTCTTGCCGCGCCGGCCCTATGGGCCCGATCAACCATGCCCTGGTATCAAACAGGATTGCTTTGGACGCTGGCGCATAGTTTGCCGTGGCTGACCTTGACCGGAAAAGGCGTACATGTCATGGCATCCGACAATATCGATATGCTTCGTGCAATGGGCCGTGATCCCTGGATTATCAAAGCCACCCGCGTGGAAACGGTATACGGATTAAGCAACCTGATGGATTCGGCATTTAATGGCGCAACATCGTTACACGGAAATACTTTAATGCTATACGGCGAAAAAGATGAAATTATCCCAAAAGAGCCGACTTATGTTTTTTTAAAACAATTTCTGCTGACAGATACCTTGGCAAAAACCGTAGCGATTTACCCCCAGGGCTACCACATGCTGCTCCGAGATATACAGGCGCCCACAACCTGGAAAGATATAGCTGCCTGGATTAATACAAGACCTGCCGAGCTTCCATCGGGAGCAGATAATCGGGCCCGGCAAGTGTTAAGCACAACAAACTAAAGTCCGGCAGTGACGCAGGTCTGTTTCGCAACAACAAACCGCCCTTGGCGTGTCACGAAATGGGGGATTGCCTGATGGCGAATCCGCCCTACAGCTCTTTTGGGTTTTGCTACGGCATTGGCTGGTTTGGGCTAGAGAATATTTGGCATAACAAGCATTTTTCATGAGAAGTTAACGCCACAGGTTTTAGCAAAGCAAAAAAAACTTCCAGGGCCGGTAGCCATGGAAGTCTTTAAGTCAAGGTGTTGAGTGATTCAGATAAAAGCATAACTAGCCATCTTTATCTCTTTTACGGTATAGGTTAATATTTGTAGCAATAGCGGCTGATCCAAAAAGCGCAGATGAAAGGGTAAATTCACCCGAAAGAAAGCCCGCCAAGCCGGATATAAATAACACGCCAATGAGAATGTCTTTTTGAAAGTCGTTCATGAGAATGTCCTAGGGTTAAGCTAAAAGGTCTATTCGAACTACAGCTCAACTATACTGAAGACATCTATTGCTGACTATAATGCTAGGCATATATGAATTGTTTCCTGTATGGATGCAATGACGTCAGACATCATTAAAAATAACTTGCCAGGAGCAAGGAATTATAAAGAGGTACTTGCATGAATCCTTTGGTAATCAACAAAGCGTTTACATTGATAGAGCCCGGACCTGTCATCCTTGTAACCACAAATGACGGCAACAAAAACAACATCATGACAATTTCGTGGACAATGGTTTTAGATTTCAAGCCGACATTTGCCATAACCACCGGGGAATGGAATTATTCCTTCGCTGCCCTTAGGGAAACAAAGCAGTGCGTTATTTCAATTCCTACAGTTGACCTGATTGATAAAGTGGTTGGAATAGGAACTTGCTCCGGTATTGATACGGACAAATTTGCCAAATTCAAACTGACGGCGGTGACCGGTAAAAAGGTCAAAGCGCCATTAATAAAAGAATGCCTGGCCAATATCGAGTGCAATGTCATCGATATAGTCGAAAAACACAATATTGTCGTTCTGGAGGCCGTTGCGGCATATTTTGACCCCTTACGCAAAGAGCAACGAACTCTTCATGCAGTTGGTGATGGCACATTTATCGTATCTGGACGCAAACTGGATCGAAAGAAAATGATGCTAGCCAAAATCCCAAAGGGGCTCTATCCCTAAACCCTATGTAACAATGAACGAGACATCTCTGCAGCTTATTCGTTAAGATAGCGCTGCCTGCACATTGCGCCAAACAAGCTTTGCGCGGCCACTTGACTCCAGCATCAAGAATGGCCGCTTTCCGAAATTGACTATTTTTTAATTAGTATTGAAAGGCATACGGTACCCGCAAAAAACAAATTCAGGCAATAATGATACCTTTTAGCCATCGCAGATATGACGTTGGGTTTTATCTTCTGGATTAACCGTTCTAGGCATCATAGGCATGTGTTTTACTGCATCACCGCATTTCTTCATTTCCTGCA
>CAIKYI010000638.1 GCA_903831545.1 uncultured Methylobacter sp.
AAATATATATTCTCTGATCGCGTCATGACCTGCCTTCCTTGCTAAGTTAAACCAAATAAAAAAGGGGGCATTATGCCCCCTTCTCCACATTAATTAATAGGATTTTTTCATATAACATCTCGAAAAACCTCCTTCACTATAGAAAAATCACAGCATTTAACCTGCCATGCGGTTACTAAGGTATCGCATTCTACACTTTTGTATTGATTGCGTCATATTTCCAAAGCAATAGAGCCCAAAGCTAATAAAACGAGAGATAACACCTAGAATTGATTAAACTTGGCATGCGTTGTGCTGCGCCTTAGTTTTCTACGCGGGTTGAATGTTATCAGCCGGTAGCAGGGAACAAGGCTGCAGAACTTTAGCGGGGTTAAATAACCGAGCTTAACTTAATTAACAGCGCTGTAATAAGGGCAGTTTGCAACACGCCGACACCGACCACCCAACGAATTAAATCGGCTTTGGTTTCTGCTAGCTTCACTTCACTTTTAAGCTCAGACTCACGAAAGCGAGCATCAAGCGAATGATTAGTTACCAAATTATCCAAGTCAAAATCAAGACGCGCCTGTTCTAAGGTAGAGGCTGCCGCTTTTTTTTGTAACTTGGTAATCACTTCAGCTTGCTGGTCGCTGAAACCGGCGCTCTTTAATTCATTAAAAAATTCGTGTGTATCGAAAGCGATGGTTGACATGAGTAATCTCCTGATATTTTTGGTAGTTTAGCAGGAATTTGACAACATAAAAAAACCGAGGTGATTAGTAAATTACCGGTATAGAGCGTTACTGTATTTTTTTATATCTTCTTTTTTATAACACTTTGATTTTTAAATGTACAAAACCGGGCATTGTGCCCGGTTTATTTTACTCCAAGTAGAAGCACTCAATCGCTGGCTACATTATCTTTTACAATTTTTGGTGTGACAAAGATCAATAATTCGCTCTTGGTCTTATTAACGAGTGAATTGGTAAATAAGAATCCGATGCCCGGCAAATCGGCAAAGAACGGAATTTTATTCTTGGTATTGGCATCAAGACCTTCATAAACGCCGCCTAGCACGATGGTTTCCCCATCTTCAACGAGTATCGAGGTTTTAATCTGCTTTTTATTGATCGGAAAATTACCCTGGGTATTTTTTGAAAAGTCGGGGGCATCCTTTTTGATCTCCAAATTCATGATCACCGAGCCACTCGGTGTAATCTGTGGCGTTGCATTTAACTCAAGTACCGCATCGATATAAGTCACTGTTGGCGGGCTATTTGCCGAGCCAGGTGTAGTCACCGGTAATTGCACACCCGAGGACATAACCGCCTTACAGCGATCCATGGTCATTACTCTGGGATTGGAGAGTATTTCACTTTTCCCTTCGAGTTGTAAGGCCTGAAGCTCAAGATTCAACACATAATCGGCGCCTCTGGCCAGCGTCATACCCAACGCGCCAGGGGGGAATGCACTTATTGCTGTCGTTCCCAAACTAACCAACTGATCAGTCGTTGTAACCGCACCAGTTGTGCTACTTCCTTGGGTTCCTGCTCCGCCTATGCCAAAATTCTTACCACCACCTGCACTACCCTGCTTTGCTGCACCAAACTTGACGCCTAAAGTTTCAGCGAAAGAGTCCTCGGCAATAACCACCCGCGCCTCTATCATCACCTGTTTTACAGGCACATCAAGCTTATGTATCAATTTTTTGATCTCTTCAAGTCGTTTTGCAGTCTCGTGTACAATTAATGTATTGGTTCTGGAATCAACGACTGCAGTTCCGCGATCAGAAAGCATAGAAAACTGATTGTCTTTTTTACTGAATGTTGTGGTAGTTTTCCCACCTTCTGGGGATGATGTTGCTTGTGTGGGTTGCATAGATTGCGAACTATTAGACTTTGCACTTGAAGAGGAACAATCCCCAAAAGTACCTGTATCTAAGCCATTCAGCAAATTTCTAAAATTTTCAGCCTTCGCGTAATTGATTTTAATATACTCAGGGACCAGCGGATCCAATTGATCGACGACTCTCTGTGTTTCCTGCTGTTTCTGCTTGTAATCCTTGATTTTATCCAACGGTGAAATCAGCGTCACGTTGCCGGATTCAAACTTACCCAATTCCTTGGTCATCATGATAAAGTCCAGAGCTTCATCCCAGGGCACATCATCCAGCTTCAAGGTGATCGTGCCGGTCACATCATCGCCGGCAACTACGTTCTGTCCGGTAAATTCCGCAAGTATCGCGATAACGCTGCGCACTTCTATGCCCTGAAAATTTAAGGACAATCTGTCCCCGGTATATTGGGTACGCGACCTGTCCAGCGCATCCTTCTCTTCAACGCTTAACGGGCGAAACTCCACCGTCAATTGGCCATTAGCCTGAAACACCGAGTAATCGTACAAGGGATTTTGCATAGCCACGGTAATGGTGGTTTCCTTGTTGGAGGAAACCGTATCGATAAACTTGACCGGGGTGGCAAACTCGGAAACATCCAGTCGTTTAGCCATACTCTCTGGCAAGCGGGTGTTTAGAAAACTGATGATGACTTTCCCGCCCTGTTCTTTGGAGTTGACGATGGTGTTCGGGTTAGCCAGAGTGACCAGGATGCGTCCTTCGCCCTTATCGCCACGCTTGAAATCAAAGCCGCTAATATCCTGTGCGGGTATTAAGGATGCAACCATCGCATTAGTCGATTTGATCGGAACAGACGCTGAAACAGGGCTTGCTGGCTTTGCAGCAAGAGGTCTCATACCGACGGCTGGCGCCGTTTTTTCCCGCATCAAAGTCAGCAGCACTTTATTGCCGATCACCTTGGTTTCAAACGGCGTTGCCTCAATCAGATTAACGACAACACGAACCCGTCCTGCGGCTTCCACCACATAAAGACTGCTCGCCGCGCCCTGATTGATCGGGTACATTTTCTTAGCCAATGCACTTTTTACACCGGCAAAGTCCAGCGCAATTCGTGCAGGGTTATCGGTTTTGAATATTTTAGGAGCAACGGCAGTTCCGCTCATCTCCATTTCAATCTGCAACTTATCGCTCGCCTGAGAAGCAAAATCAATACCGGTTAACGCCAGTTCATCGGCTCGAACCACCGTCATTTGGACTATAAATAAGCACAGACCTACAACCAGCTGAGCCGTTAATGACTGTGACCGCGAATTCATTCGCGCACTGTGGGTATTCACGATAACGCCGCCTTGTTTATTATTCATTTGATATCCTCTTGCCTTACTCTGTCAACGTTATTGAAGTGGGTTGTTCACGCCATGTCCCCGGTTTATCAGAGACTATTTCCATCAATTCAATTTTGTCGCTGACTATCCGTATGATTTTTCCGTAATTTTTACCCATATAATTCCCGACCTTAACGCGATAAACGGTGCCGTCACTCGCTTTTACCAAGCCCCACAAACCCGATTTCATATTTACAGTTCCTACCATTCTCAGGCCATCCAACGGAAAATTCTCCAATTCTTCTTTGCGCCGGTTGGTATCCGGCTTTATGCCACTACCGGCAGAAACATCAACGCCCTGGGCCTGTTCCGGTTGTTCCAGAGCCTTAAAAGGGTCTCGGAGGCTTTCCGGTTTAAACATAAAAGGTTCGATAAGCTTGACTTCAGGCAACGGTTTGATGGGCTCTTTGGGCCTGAGCTTCACTTCCGAGATATAACGATTCAAGTCTGAAAAATCATCATTGCCACAACCAGCCAATAAAGCCATTAAAACCACGCAACCTAGCTGTGCACCAAGGCGCGCTTGTGATGCCCAGGGCAAAGTCATTAATAATTTAGAGTAATCCATTACTTTTGCCCCCGTTTCTTTTTAGCTACAGCCGTCGTTGCTTCGTCACCACCTTCATTATAGGTTTTAACCAATGCCGTCATTTTCATTTTCCCGGATTTATCGTCTTTGCCCGGGGGAATAATAGCAACGTCGTGTACGGTAACAATACGGGGTAGCGAAGCCAAGCCGCTGACAAACAGCGCCAATTCCTCATATTTGCCGATAACTTCGATATTGATGGGCAGCTCGGAATAAAAGTCTTTGCGAACCGCCGGCCCCGGCTTGAATAATCTAAATTCCAGGCCACTGGCCAAGCCGGTCTGGGAAATATCAATCAACAAACTGGCGACTTCTTCTTTGGTCGGCATTTGCCGAATCATGTCTTCCAGCTGTGTTTCGATTTGCGCCAGCTGATCCTGATAATCAGGAAGATTGATTGATTTTTTTTGCTTTACCTCAAAGGTCTGCCGTAACTCAGCTTCTTTGGCTTTAGACACATCAAGCTCTGCCAACTGGCCAACCGTATCAAAATAAATACCGGCTCCAAACACTACGGCACAGATTGTTGAGATTGTTGCCGCCTGAATGACCAAAGGCCAAGCGCCGGCCTGATTAGGATCCCAATTAATTTCTGAAAGATTCATTACTTACCCCCAGCCTCTGCTTGCGCATTTTTATTACCTTGCTTGGTACGCATCGTGAAATCACTTAATTGTTCCGGATTGACTTTGTTAGCGGACTGGATCACATCAAGCGTGGGAACCTTGAGCCAGCTCGACGCCTCTATCGCTCTCATAAACGCAGAAATACGCGCATTGGACTGTGATTTGCCCTCGAAAGTCAGGTCACTACCAATCTGGGTAAACTTGGTCAGAAAAACTCCGTCCGGCGTAACTCTTGGAAGCTCATCAAACAAATGCACAATTTCGGGACGACTTTCCTGAAGTTTGTGAATCAGTTCAATTTTGGTGAGCAATTTGGCTTTTTGTTCTTCAATGGTTTTGATTTGGGCGATTTTTATATCCAATAACGCGATTTCATCCTGAATTAATTTGTTCCTTTGTTCCTGATATTCCTTAAGTCCTTCAATATACAAATGCACGCCGCCAAAAACCAGCGCTGTACATAACACTGCAACGCCAATGGCATTGACAAAATCCTGCTGTTTTTGTGCCCGCAGCTCTTCTCGCCAGGGGAGTAAATTGATTTTTGGCATTAGTCAAAACTCCTCAAGGCTAAACCACAGGCAATCATCATGGCCGAAGCATCATTGCTTAAGGCATGAGGCTTTACTTTCTGGGCCAGGGCCATATTGATGAAAGGATTAGCGATTACGACAGGAACACTTACTGTTTGTTGCGCCAGTTTGTCAATTCCGGGTATTGAGGAACATCCACCGGCCAGAATAAGACTGTCAATACGTCTGTTGGCACTGGATGAAACGAAAAACTGCAGTGCCCGCTGCACCTGTTGCACCATTTGTCTTTTAAAAGGTTCAAGTACATCAGCATTATAATTGTCAGGCAGGCCGCCCACTTTTTTGGCCATGCCTGCCTCTTCATAGGTCAGGCCGTAACGGCGCTGAATCTCTTCAGTCAACTGTTTGCCGCCAAAGCTCTGCTCTCTTGTATACACGGTACGGGAATTATATAAAACATTAAGCGTGGTCATGGTTGCACCGATATCGACGATAGCAACGGTTTGATTTTCTGCGGCATCGGCTAGCTGATCCCTTAACAGGACAAAGGCGTTTTCTATGGCAAAAGCTTCAACATCGACAATTCTGGCTTTTAAACCCGCTTTTGCCAAGGCATCGACCCGATCCTGGATTATTTCTTTTCTTGAAGCCGCAAACAGTACATTGACCATTTCCGAGTTGTTTTCATTTTCACCCAGCACTTCAAAATCAAAATTTACTTCATCCAGCGAATAAGGCACATACTGGTCTGCCTCAACCATGATCTGCTCTTCCAGCTCATCGTCAGATAATTCAGCAGACATCGGTATGACTTTTGTCATGACCGAAGATCCTGCAACAGCAACAGAGGCTTGCTTGAGCTTGGTCCCCGACTGCTTTAAGGCAATTTTTATGGTGTCCGCTATCACATCAATATTTGCAATATTTTTATCAATGACCGCATCTTCCGGTAAAGGCACGACTGCATAACCTTCAACACGGTAACGAGCGCCAACTTTACTTAGTTCAAGTAATTTAATAGCCGCCGTACTAATATCGATACCAAGAACAGCACTCTGTTTTTGACTAAACCAACTCATGACCCAACCCTTGAGAAACTTGATGAACATTGTGATACATAGGAATTCCCTGGTCTAAAACGCCAACATTTACTAATCGCCTTTGCCGAAGAACTGCACTGTCACCGCCTGCAAAATCAACATAAATATGGAGAATGCAGATTTTTTTCCAGCTAAAAAACTACTACCCATGTAGTCGCTGATAACAATCAACGGTCACAAAACTTATTTACTGGCTCATTGCTTATTCACCTTGATTATGGCTTTTAAAATTTTAACTATTTCGGTAATCGCCGCTAAAAAACCAAAACCTACACTGAT
>CAIKYI010000639.1 GCA_903831545.1 uncultured Methylobacter sp.
AAAAAGCATACACAAAAAGAAAAGGCCGAAAATAATATTATACCTGCTGATATCTTCGGTAATATTGGCAAAATCATGAACAAAAGTCGGGAACCGAGTCTTAAGCTGATAATTGACATCCGACGTAAGTGTGACATTTTCCACTGATAAATATTCTACAAAATTATTTTCCGTAATCGTGCGATGGGCGCCGAAGACTTGCCACTGCGCGACCTCGAGTGGGCCCAAACGGTGGCGCTTCCCTGTTGAGGATTGAATCTCGATGTTGTAAACCCTGACAGTTGCCCCATTCACTCCTGGGGCTGGATCAAGACGTAAGTATTTAATATCTCCAGCAACCCCCTTAAATTCGTATACCTTGCGCTCACCATGAGACAACTTAACACTTATTGGGGGGCGTGTTGCATCATTCACCCACATATTTGCTTGGCCACTTGCGCTTACCAACATATCCACGAAGATGACACCGCAATCGGCTTCAATCAGTGGCTTGATAATATTCAGCATCAACGCTATAGATATAGCCAAAGTAAAACCTAGGCCAAATAATATTCTTGCCGATACATTGCCGAATCGCTTCAAAACTTTGTCCACGTAAAAACCCCTATTTTTCAGATTCTTCAAAGCACCGGAACTTTATTATCTAGCGTATTTATGTTTATAATATCAACAACTGCAAGTCTAGGGCTTGTGACGATGTATCCCTGATGCCGTGCTATTTGACAAAAGATTCGTTCAATCGCATGGGCAAGCGTACCATCTTGCATTCCGTTCTCGAGCTCAAATTCTAAATGCTTTTCAGAAATTAATTTTAATGGCTTGAATGCTGTTGGGTTAAACCAAAACATGGATCCGGCAAAAAAGCCAAGCTTTGGCTCTTCTTCCTGCTTAAGAATTTCCATTTCGAATAATAAGTCTTTTACATTTTTTTTGTCGGCACCCCAATATTTTTCATGGCTTAAATAGTATCGCTCAACTCCTATCATTCCGATTTTAGACTTCTTAAATAGTTCCACGATATCTCGAGTTAGCTTTGACCCCCCGACAAGTCCTCGATAGATATCTTGTCGCCAATAATCTCCACGCTGACTGTATTTGCTGCGTTTAGTATGAAGTTTTAATACGGCTAGATAGGGATCAAGAAACCCCGTACGATATAGTCCAAGAAAAGGGCCAACATCCCTCCCCCGATTTTCAACAACCAAAACTGTGACGGACTGTGCTCGTTCGCTAAACCTGTTGATGATGACGGGAACTGCGCTCTCAAATGGTGTAGTAACAAAAAAATCAAACGGATCGATAAGGTTTTTCAATTCTGCAAATATTTCATCCAATAGCTCTACTATATTGCTACGGATATCTACTCCGTATGCTCCTATGTCACCTGCAATAAAAATGAATTTTTTATACCCCTTCTCAATCCCTGCCTTAAACTCTTTGACAATTTCATCCTTTGGTTTACTTCTAATTTTGCCAACTGCAAATTTTATAGCACAATAGCTACATTCACCTAAACAGCCAAGGGCAAGCCTTATAGTAAATATTTCCTTGGGATCATAGGCCGGATAGCGAT
>CAIKYI010000640.1 GCA_903831545.1 uncultured Methylobacter sp.
CCCCTATAGGTTTGACCATGCATCTCGGCTGCATCCTCAACGACCTTAAGACCGTATTTACTTGCAAGCGCAAGGATTGGATCCATGTCGCAAGGTAGTCCATAAATGTGGACGACCATGATTGCCCGCGTCCGTGGAGTAATATGCGCCTCAACTTGGGTGACATCCATATTCCAGGTAATAGGGTCAGCATCAATAACAACAGGTACTACACCTGCGCGCACGATTGCAGCGGCGCAAGAGATAATAGTAAAAGTTGGCATCAGCACTTCGTCGCCAGGATTCAGGTCGAGCGCGACCATAGCAGCGTCCAGCGCCAACGACCCATTTGCAACTGCTATAGCGTGCCGACGCCCCACCGTCGTGGCAAACTCTTTTTCAAAGCGACGTATAAACGGACCTTCTGATGATATCCAACCCGTGTCGATACATTCATTTAGGTACTTTTTTTCGTTGCCATCAAGCAGTGGTTCATTTACAGGAATCATTTTTCACCCTTGAGTATGATTTGATTTGCCTCAATTGGGCTAAACCGGGTTTTGTCCTGCTCACCAGCGTAGGGACCTTGCTTGATTTCAATAATTTCGCTGGCTTCAAGCATTTCAAAACCATGACCGCCATATGCCAATAAAATTACATCACCTTGATGTAACAAGCGGCTTTCCAAGTAGCGTTGGTCATTATCATAAAAATCAACACGAACCTTGCCAGACTTGATTAACAAAACCTCCTTGGTAAATAGAACCTCGCGCGTTACCGGATTATGCACATGCGGTGGAATAACATACCCCAGCGGGCGTTTCATATAGCCGAGTTGTTGCGAAAATTCATTTGGCGTAAAAAAAGATATACCATCCTTTTGATAATTAGCTCGGACAACTAAGGCCAGTAATTTTCCGGATTCCACAATTTCTTCAATCATATAAATTCCAATTAATAAAGCATATACTAATTTAAAGAGCAGTTATCACAATTTCGCAACAAGCGATTGAAAATCTAGCCATTGACGCTCTTTTGACCAAACATTTTTCATCATAGTTGCGCCAGCCTCACTCATCAACTTACGACGTGTTTCATCAGCTAAAAGTACCTTTATTTTATTTACCAAATCTGCTTCACTGGTAAAGCTCTCAAAATTTACACCAGCTTCAAACCCCTCAGGGTAATGCCCAGCACTACCCAACATGCAAGCACCACAACCAAGCGATTCCCAACAGCGGATATTGCCACGAATATCACCCGCAATACTTGTTGCCGGATTTAACAAAATCTTTGTCTGTGAAAGCTTTTCATACATTTCACGTCCATACACGGGCTTGCCTGTGCTGCCGCTTAGCGGTTGGGGCAATCTTATAGGAACGGGTATCCAACGAACCAGTGGCTTATCAGAAAGTCGCCCCCATTTCTTGTACATAAGCCGCAGATCAATTTGGTAGTAATCTGATAGTTGGGTGACAGCGGCCAACATAGCGAGTCGGTCGTCATGACCCGTGGTACGAGCATAGCTCCCCGTGAAAAACACATCCACTGGACGATCAGGACTTGCTGCATATTGAGCCATTTCCGGATCCCAAGAGGGAGAAAACCAAGCTGCATGCAATCCTTTTTCTCGCCAGAGTGCATTCAATGTCTCAAAATTTGAAACGACTACGTCGTATGCAGTAAGGTCTGCACCGCCAAGAGGCGCAGCTCGCCATGCAATAACTTTCTTTACGCAGCCAGGAAGGCGTCGAACAAATGTTGAGGGCAACAGAATGGGGTCGAGTTGGTACAAAATATCTGGCTGAAATTCCTCAACTTGAGCCAACAAAATCTTTTCAAGATTAGTAGTGGTCAAACCTTTCTCACGTGCCCAAGCTAGCTGAAGAGTCGAATCATCAGCGACAGTAAAAAAGCAATCTTCGCTGTCTTCGTAAACAGGCTTGAGAATATGAGTTGCTTCGTATCGATCACCTAAGAGTGCTTGCCTCCGTTCTTCATATGACATATGCAATGAAGTCGGCTCTTTTAAACCAAAATTTGATAGATATTTTTCACCAAATCCTGCCGTTTGAAATAATTTCATCTTAAACACCAATCGCACATTTTTAAATAGCAAATTAAAAGTGAAAGCGAAAGCATTTTCTCAAAGGAAAAAAAGTAATATTTTCTTGTTAAGAAAAATATATCGCTTTTATTATCTATTACTCTATTTAGTTCAAATTAAATTTCATCTTTAATTAATCAGCGAACATTTCGATTTCGCCATATATTTAGTCCAATCGCCACCATCTCTACCAATTCGGCATGAAAGCACCAAACGACCATTGGCAGTAGAACCAGCCATATTAACGCGTAGTGGAACGGCAAAGTGGGGGCTAATGCGGCAGTACCAACGGAAAGAGCTATCGCCAACAAAACGAATGTATAAATCCGAGCGCGTGGAAACTTTCGCCAGACATAGGCTGATGCTTCGGTTCGGGCCACAAAAAACACAAAATACGCAATAGCATTTGCTATCACCGCGCCGGTAGCACCGTAAGTAGGCACAAGCCACAGGCTTAGCGCCACGTTAGCGAAAAGGGCTGACACAGTTACCCAAACAGCAAGCATGGTGCGCCTAGTGATGCCTATTCCGACACAGGTGACTTCGGACAGCGTGTAAAGCAGCGGCTGGACCATCGCGCACAGCACGAGGTACTTAACCTGTCCGTACCGGGCAGGCAACACGTAGTCAATCAGCCAAGACGACATTCCGCAAACCACAAAAAAGCCACACACCACTGTGAGGGCCTGCCGCGCAATACCATCAATACGGGATAAGTCATTCTCCTGCGCTACCCAACGATAGACAATAGGTGCCCACACGACAGAAAAAATCGATTGAAAGATCGTGGCCACCCCTGCGAAGCTCATTGTGACGGAATAGATACCCAGTTCAGAAAACGACGACAGGGAACGCAATGTAATTGAACTAGTTGCCACCAAACCCCAATAGGCGAGGCCCGAAAAAATCAACGGTGTGCCAAATTGCAGGAGCGAACGAACCTGTCGGCGGTCAAGATGCGCAGTAATCGCGGGACGCAACTGGGCGCGCGTATTCCAAATGAATACCAGCACCACCGCCATGGTTGATGCCAAGAACGCCAGTTGCAGATTAAGGAAATCCCGCGACAGGCCGAACAACACTATGCTGCCAACAATAACAAGCAACAAGGCCTTGGAAATTATCTGGCTCAATGAAAACGCTAGACCTCGCTCCTGCATACGTAAGATCATCGCCAAAAATCTA
>CAIKYI010000641.1 GCA_903831545.1 uncultured Methylobacter sp.
GGGATAGGCGCGGCTTTGTGAATCTTTTGTTTGTAAAATTGTTTGCCGGTCAGTATTTCGTATATCACACAAGCAAAGGCATAAATATCATCGCGAGCATCTGGCGGGAAGTCTCTTTGCATTTCTGGAGCTGCATAAGCGACCGTTAAAGCCCCGAGTTCATGACCGCCAAACTTGGTTTCATCGCCTTCATTTTCGTTAATTTTGGAAGCAATGCCAAAATCCAATACCTTTACGGTACCTTCTTCGGTGATGATGATATTGCCCGGTTTAATGTCACGGTGGACGATATTGTTGGCATGGGCATAAGCCAGTGCATTACCAATGCCTTCAATAATGAACCAGGCCTGAGTCAGGCTGAGTGGCGTCCGGTTGAGATAGTCGCCCAGGGTTTTTCCGGTCAGATATTCCATGGTCATGTAGACATGTGGACCATCTCGGTCAAAACCGTGAACTTTGATAATGTTCGGGCAATTTGCCAGCATTTTGGTTCTGTCAAAGTCACTGTATAGCGAACGAACCAGTTGTTTGTTGGCAGATAATTCAGGTTTTAATACTTTGATAGCGACGTAAGGATCGCGGGCTTCCACTTCTTCCCAAACTTTATTCAAGGCTTTAAAAACCGTTCCCATGCCGCCTTCGCCCAAAACGGTAACCAGTTCATAGGTGTTTTTAACGACACTGCCAATTTCCAACTCAAGGTCAGTCATCGACCCCATGGCAGAGTAACTGGTCATCAGGCGGGTCGCTTCTTCGCCAGTCGTTTGAGTAGACTGAGAGTCAGTAAATAGGGAGTTATTGGTTACTTCACTGCTGGAATCTTCAGACATAATACGCGTAGCATCGTTGTCATTTGACGGTGTGTGCGATTTTTCAAGCATAACAGAATCAAGCCTTAATATTAACTTTGACAAAAAATCGTTGCCTACTCGTACTGCTTAAGAGTCAGAAACAAAGAACAGGGATTGCATGGAGTTTGCCAAACTGACACGCTTAAAAAAGTAGCTGTTTAATTGCGCCAGTTTTTTCAATTAAAAACCAAATATACCAAATATATTGATAAGGTTTAATCTGTCCAAATAATCAGGGGTTGTTAATGCCATCCCTGGCTATACTTATAACTTACACTGTAAGCAAATACACTTATTTTTTGGCAATGATTCTTACGCGACGATTGACTTCACTGTCTGGATGATTGGGATCGAGTAAATCAGATTTACCTTTACCAACAACCTGAATGGCAGAGGAGTTAATATTAAAGCTATGAACTAAAAAATATTTTACTGAGGCCGCACGTTGTTCAGATAAAGTTTTGTTGTAAGATTGGCCACCGACTGCATCGGTATGACCTTCAACGATAAAACCCAAATTTGACAGTTTGCCGGAGGCCAAGGCTTCGCCAACCGGTTTAAGCTGGTTTTTAGCTTCTGCTGTCAGTTCTGCCGAATTATAGTCGAAGACAATTTCCATGGACAAAGCGGTTTCTGTTGCCGCTTTTAGCAGGGTTTTTGGTGTGCTGGATTTAGGTGTGGCTTTAAGGCCGCTCATATCAATAGAGCGGGTTTTGGTGCTGTGTTTTATGTCGCCTTCATAATCAGCATCTTCAGGGCTAGCATCAGGATCAGATTTTCCTGGAGTAAGCGCTTCAATTACTTGAGAGGCTGATGGCGTTTTCTTGCCAAAATTAATTTCATCGGCATGAGCGACTTCAGTCATTCCGATTACGCCAATGAGACAAAATAACAGGTGTTGTTTGTTCATAAAAATACCCCAGAGAAATATTGATTGATGTTATGGATTAATTATAACCCCTCAACAACCCAGGTTCGTTGTTTTTGGATGGGTTTAGCAAAATAATTAAACACTAGCTGTAATCCTGGAAAAATTATTTCGTCCACTAAAAGAACGAAAAGTAACAAATATTCAATTGGATACCAAGCTCTGGAATGTGAGGGTCTGGTGTCTTTCTCCATATGCAAAGCTCACTGCGCATTTGTGACTAAAGCCCAATTAAATTGGGATTATACCTATTTCCCCATTACCCTCAATTCAAATAGTGCAGTAAGGCAAGATGCGACCGAAACGCTTTTCGATAGCCATGAAAAGTTCGTTTAAGTACATATTTTATATGTCAAAATTTGTCGGCAATCCGGCATGGATGGAATGACTAATAACATGAACCCCAAAAGTCCTAATGAAAATTGCTTAACTTAACGGCAACGTGGTGTCAGGATGGGAAGATTGTGCTATAAATGCTCTCTAAGTAATCCTGCTCTCAGTCACTTTAGCCAGCAATGTTTATTTGATACATAAATTGTGATGAAAGTACTCGGTTTGAAGTTTATAAACAGATCAATTGAAAATGTTAAGTAGTTTCTATAATCGCCAATTACAGGAAGCATCAGCATAATGAGTGTGGAAAATTTTACAACGAATGTCATTACGCCACTGGGTGCAGACCAATTGCTGTTTGGCCATTTATCGGGCCATGAAGCAATGGGGCGCTTATTTGAATTTGAACTGGAATTACTTAGACCTGAGGAACTCGGTTCCGTTAATGGCAATGCCTTGTTGGGCGAAGGAATAACCGTTAAATTAAAGCCGACTAATGGTATAACGCGTTATATCAATGGGGCCGTAGTGGCGTTTAAGCATACGGGAATGGTGAATCGGTTTTACTGTTATCGTGCTACTCTGCGTCCATGGCTATGGTTTTTGACGCTCAACGCAAACTGCCGTATTTTTCAGGAAAAGAGCATCCCCGATATCATAAAAACCATTTTTGCCGACTATTCCTTTGCTGAAGTCGAATACCATATTGAAGATCAACACCCCGTTTTGGAATATTGCGTACAGTATCGGGAAAGTGATTTTAATTTTGTCAGCCGCTTAATGGAACATGAAGGTATTTTTTATTACTTTAAACACATAAAGGGCAAACACACCCTGGTTGTA